>JAMNYN010000513.1 GCA_023622805.1 Pseudomonadota bacterium
TGCTGCCCCAATCGCCCTGCTGTGCCTGTTGTGCATACAGCGCCCGGCTTACGCTTGGCAGAACGAAACAGCAGCATTGCCAGGCCTTCCATGACCGCTCCTACCCCCTCCCATGCGCAACTGGCCAGCGGCCAGACCCTGACCCGTGTACTTGCCGCGGGCGACGAAGTGTTCTGTGCCGGCGGCACCTTGCATCTGAGCACTTCGGCGCTGACCGGCGACTACGCGCTGCCCGGGCAGTCGCTGCGCCTGCAGGCGGGCCAGAGCTGGCGTGCCCCGGGCGTGCTCTGGATACAGGTCACGGCCATAGCCGCGCAAGCGCGGATACGCTGGAGCCCGGCGGTCATGCCGGTGGCGCCCGCCCGGCCGGCGGACTGGGGCACCCGAATCGGCGCGCTGTTCAAGCACTGGCGCGCAGCGAGGAGCTGAGCGGCGGCCTGCGGAAAACAAAAAAGCCTTCCAGATCGTGGATCTGAAAGGCTTTTTAACCAATGGTTAATTGGTAGGCGCGATTGGACTCGAACCAACGACCCCCACCATGTCAAGGTGGTGCTCTAACCAGCTGAGCTACGCGCCTAAATCTTTCGAAGCCGCAACTATAGCAGTTTTTCACCAGCCCAAATGAAAAACGGCAGCATCTTCCACGCATTTTGGCCATGTTCTGTCTGGCCCCCACTTGCAGCGGCAGGCTTGCCACGCACCAAGGTGGAGAAAAAGAGATGGAACGATGCACCAAATCTGATTGAACAATTTTCAATTAAACAGCCAACAATCAGAAGCTACACCACCTACAAATGATTGGCATTGTTGAAAACACCAATAAGTCAAAAAGCGAAAAAGTGTTACTTTTGGCACGCAAATTGCCTGTAGGAGCAAGACGGCCTGCCAGCCCCGCACAGCACCGGGAGGCAGATATTCCATTCACCCTTGTCAGGAACCACCCATGAAGCGTCGAATTTTTTGTGCCACCGCCACCCTTGTGGCCAGTATCGGGTTTGCAGGCGCTGCTGCGGCACAAACCAAGTGGGACTTTGCCACAGCCTACCCGGCGTTCAATTTCCACTCCAAGAACAACGAGCAGTTCGTCAAGGATGTGGACGCCGCCACGCAAGGCAAGCTGAAGATCACGCCACATTTTGGCGCATCGCTGTTCAAGATGCCCGAAATCAAGCGTGCCGTGCAAACCGGCAACGCGCAAATGGGCGAGTTCTTCATGGTCAGCTTCCAGAACGAAGCACCCATCTTCGGCGTCGATGGCCTGCCCTTCCTGGCCAGCAGCTACGACGAAGCTTTCAAGCTCTACCAGGCCCAGAAGCCGCAGCTGCAAAAGCTGCTGGACAAACAAGGCCAGGTGCTGCTGTATGCCGTGGCATGGCCACCCCAAGGCATCTACACCAAGAAGCCGATCAACTCCATCGCCGACCTCAAGGGCATGAAATGGCGCGTGTACTCACCCACCACCGCCCGCATTGGCGAGCTGGTCGGCGCGCAACCCGTCACCATCCAGGAAGCCGAACTGTCCCAGGCCCTGGCCACCGGCGTGATCGAAGGTCTGATCACGTCCAGCGCCACGGGCGCCGACAACAAGCTGTACGAGAACCTCAAGTACTACTACAACGTGCAGGCCTGGATCCCCAAGAATGCCGTGGTGGTCAGCAAGAAGGCCTTCAACGCGCTGGACAAGACCCAGCAGGAAGCCGTGCTCAAGGCAGCGGCCGCCGCGGAAACGCGCGGCTGGAAAGAATCCCGCGACGTCGATGCCCGCTCCATCGCCACCATGAAGGCCGGCGGCATGCTGATCGAAGAACCGTCGGCCCAGCTCAAGGCAGATCTGGCCAAGGTGGGTGCCACCGTGGTCAGCGAATGGACGGAAAAGGCCGGCGCTGAGGGCAAGGCCGTGCTCGACACTTTCAAGGCCTCCAAGTAATCCTGTGCTCCCCTCCTCGGACAGCGCCTTGCGCGCGGTCCGGGGATTTTCATTTCCCTCGCATTAGGACGGTTGACACGCTCACCTCCCAAGGACAAATCGGATGCGCAGATTGCTCGACTCCTTATATTCCGCCAGCGCCTGGCTGGCTGGAATTTCCATGGTGGGCGTGCTGGTGATGGTGCTGCTCACCGTCATCAGCCGCCTGTTCGGATTTTCCGCCCCCGGCACCGACGCCTATGCGGGCTATGCCATGGCCGGCGCCGGCTTCATGGCCCTGGCCAGCACCCTCAAACACGGCGAACACATTCGCGTCACCCTGATCCTGGGCATGCTCAAAGGCAAGGCCCTCAAGGCCATGGAAGTCACCGCCCTGGCGATCGCCACGCTGCTGTCGGGCTTTCTGGCGTTCTACTCCACGCGCATGGTCTG
>JAMNYN010000468.1 GCA_023622805.1 Pseudomonadota bacterium
ACCGTCCGGCCCTGCCCGAAGTCCAGCCTTTGCTGCAGGCTTTGCGGGATGAAGCCGCAATGCTGGCAGGGCGATTAGCGCCCGCAGCCTGATGCAGCGTTGCGGCCGGCCCACTGGCATGGCGAGAGCGCAAAAATCCTCGGCACGCGGGCCGGGGAGCGTCTAGACTCCGCCCCTATGAATTACTGGACCGAGCATTCTTCCCCACAGGAACAAGAGGCCATTCGCGCGCTGGCCCTCCGAGACGTAGCCCTGGCGCTGCAAGAAGACGTAGGCGCAGGCGACCTGACGGCGGGGCTGATCGCCCCGACGCGGCGCGCAAGGGCCCGCGTCATCGTGCGCGAAAGCGCCGTCATCTGCGGCGCACCCTGGGTCGAAGCCGCCTTGCGGGCGATGGACCCCGAGGTGCGCATCACCTGGCATGCGCGCGAAGGCCAGCGGCTGGCGACTGACGCCCTGGTGTTCGAGGCCGAAGGCCAGGCCCGCGCCTTGCTGTCGGCCGAGCGCACGGCCTTGAACTTCATGCAGCTGCTGTCGGGCGTGGCCAGCAAGACGGCCGAGTACGTGGCCGCGGTGCAAGGCACACGGGCGCAGATCGTGGACACGCGCAAGACCGTGCCCGGCCTGCGGCTGGCGCAGAAGTACGCCGTGCGTACGGGCGGCGGCACCAACCACCGCATAGGCTTGCACGACGCCGTGCTGATCAAGGAAAATCACATTGCAGCCGCTGGCGGCATTACGGCCGTACTGCAGGCCGCGGCGGCCGTGGCCAGCACGGCAGCCTTCATCGAAATCGAAGTCGAAACGCTGGTGGAGTTGCATGAAGCGCTGGATGGCGGCGCACGCATGGTGCTGCTGGACAACATGCCCCTGCCCATGCTGCGCGAAGCGGTGGCCATCAACGCCGGGCGCGCGGTGCTGGAGATTTCGGGCGGCGTGACGCTGGATGGACTGCGCGCGCTGGCCGAAACCGGCGTGGACCGCATTTCCATCGGCGGCCTGACCAAGGATGTGCGGGCCACCGACTTCTCCATGCGCATGGAGGAATTGCCATGAACGAGTTTGCAAGCATTCCTGTGGTGAATGTGGATTACGAGCAGCCGTTGGGCGAAGCCGAAGGAGGCCTGTGCGCCACGCGCCACGCCTGGGCACGCGTGCCGGCCGAGCCGACGCCCACCGAGCGCGCGGCGCTCAAGGACCGCATCCGCGCGCTTCTCAAGGAAAAGAACGCCGTCATGGTCTCGCACTTCTACGTGCACCCGGACCTGCAGGATCTGGCCGAGGAAACCGGCGGCCTGGTCAGCGACTCGCTGGAAATGGCGCGCTTTGGCCGCGACCATGCGGCGCAGACGCTGGTGGTGTCGGGCGTGAAGTTCATGGGCGAGACCTCCAAGATCCTGTCGCCGCACAAGACCGTGCTCATGCCCGATCTGGACGCGACCTGCTCGCTGGATCTGGGCTGCCCGGTGGACGAATTCAGTGCTTTCTGTGACCAGCATCCCGACCGCACGGTGGTGGTCTATGCCAATACCAGCGCCGCCGTGAAGGCCAGGGCGGACTGGGTGGTGACCTCGAGCTGCGCCCTGGACATCGTGCGCGCACTCAAGGCCGACGGCCAGAAGATCCTCTGGGCGCCCGACCGCCACCTGGGCGGCTATATCCAGCGCGAGACCGGCGCCGACATGGTGATGTGGAACGGTGCCTGCATCGTGCACGACGAATTCAAGGCCTTCGAGCTCGAAGCCCTGAAGCGCGAACACCCGCTGGCCAAGGTGCTGGTGCATCCCGAAAGCCCGGCCGATGTGGTGGCCCTGGCCGACGCCGTGGGCTCGACCTCGGGCATCTTGAATGCCGCGCGCGACATGGATGCGAGCGAATTCATCGTTGCCACCGACAACGGCATGCTGCATAAGCTGCGCACCCTGTTCCCGCACAAGCGCTTCATCGAAGCGCCCACGGCGGGCAATAGCGCCACCTGCAAGAGCTGCGCCCACTGCCCCTGGATGGCGATGAACGGCCTGGCCGGTCTGGCCCAGGTGCTGGAGAACGGCAGCAACGACATCCACGTCGACCCGGCCTTGATTCCGCGCGCGCGCCAGCCCATAGACCGCATGCTGGCGTTCACGGCGGCGCTGAAAAGCGGCGCGCCCATCGCTGGCCTGGTGCCGCACCTCGGCGCAGTGTGAAGTATTGCACCCCCTGTGCGGCTGCGCCGGATGGCCGGCCCCCGCTTCCCCCTCTCACCCTGCGGTGTAGGGGGGCGCCCGGCTTGGGGCGCCCGGCTAGGTGCGGCCCTTCCTCGCGGCCCCCTTTCTGGGGCGCGCCAGTTGCGCAGTTCGAGGGCATTGCGAGCGTTGAA
>JAMNYN010000644.1 GCA_023622805.1 Pseudomonadota bacterium
GTAAGCACTATCAGAAGCGTCAGGGTCACCGTCAACAGTTCACCGAACTGCAGATCGTGGCAATCGTTGCTTAATAGGAGCTGAGTCATGGCACAGAAAAAAGGCGGCGGCTCTACGCGAAATGGGCGCGATTCCAAGCCCAAGATGCTCGGCGTGAAGGCTTTCGGCGGTGAGTTGATCACAGCTGGTTCCATCATTGTTCGCCAGCGCGGCACCAAGTTCCATCCCGGCGAAAACGTCGGCGTGGGCAAGGACCACACGCTGTTTGCCTTGGTCGAGGGCCACGTGTCCTTCTCCACCAAGGGCGCACTGTCCAAGCACATGGTCAATGTGACGCCTGCATAAGGTTTGTCACTTCGACTCGCAGCGAAGCCCCGACCTGTCGGGGCTTCGCTGTTTGAGGGTTTGCCCCCTCAGATTTTGGAGGGGTATTGCCCCTCGGTTTTAATGAGTGCCCCGTTCGCGGGGCTTCATGCTTTTGCGCAGGGCGGCTAACGCGGCACGCTGCACAAAAGCGCACTGTTTTGTAAACTGGATGCCTCATGAAGTTCGTCGATGAAGCTTATATTGACATTGCTGCCGGTGATGGCGGCAATGGCTGCGTCTCGTTCAGGCACGAGAAGTACAAGGAATTCGGCGGCCCCAATGGGGGGGACGGTGGCCGTGGCGGTCACGTCTTCGCGGTAGCGGATTCCAATCTCAACACCCTGGTCGATTTTCGTTACGCTCGCCGCCATGAAGCCAAGCGCGGCGAGCACGGCATGGGTTCGGACATGTTCGGCGCTGCCGGCCCCGACATCACTTTGCGCGTGCCCGTGGGCACCATCTTCTCGGACCAGGAAACTGGCGAAGTGCTGTATGAGCTGCTGACGCCGGGCGAAGTGGTCACCATCGCCAAGGGCGGTGACGGCGGCTTTGGCAATATGCGCTTCAAGAGCGCCATCAACCGTGCGCCACGCCAGAAGACTCCGGGCTGGCCCGGCGAGCGCAAGAGCCTCAAGCTCGAGCTCAAGGTGCTGGCCGACGTGGGTCTGCTGGGCATGCCCAATGCGGGCAAGTCGACGCTGATTGCCGCGGTCTCCAATGCCCGCCCCAAGATCGCCGACTATCCTTTCACCACGCTGCACCCCAATCTGGGTGTGGTGCGGGTCGCCCCTGAGCAAAGCTTCGTGATCGCCGACATTCCCGGCCTGATCGAAGGTGCGTCCGAAGGCGCGGGCCTGGGCCATTTGTTCCTGCGCCATCTGCAACGCACGCGTTTGCTGCTGCATGTGGTCGACATGGCGCCATTTGACGACGCGGTGGATCCAGTGGCCCAGGCCAAGGCCATCGTGGGCGAGCTCAAGAAGTACGACATGGCGTTGTACAACAAGCCACGCTGGCTGGTGCTCAACAAGCTGGACATGGTGCCTTTGGACGAGCGCGAAGCGCGCGTCAAGGACTTCGTCAAGCGCTTCAAGTGGAAGGGCCCGGTGTTCGAGATCTCCGCGCTGACGCGTGAAGGCTGCGAGCCCCTGATCAAGACTATTTACCAGCATGTGCAGACCCAGCAGCGCGCGGAAAACACGCCAGAGGAAATCGATCTGCGCTTTGTCGGCGATGCACCGGCGGAAGTCGATCCACGCGACCCGCGCTTTGCGGACGACGACGCGCCGCAGTGAGAGTGCCGGGCAGGCCACAAGGCCTGCCGGGGAGAGGCCTGAGCGAGGTTCGGGCCATTGACTGACCAGCGCCTGTGGCCTGTGTAGGCAGGCGCTCAAGAACAATCTAAATCATGGCTTCCAGTGTTTTGCGTGATGCGCGTCGCATTGTGGTGAAGGTGGGCTCCAGCCTCGTGACCAACGAGGGCCGGGGCCTGGATGAGGCGGCGATTGCGCAGTGGAGCCAGCAGCTCGCTGCCTTGGTGCGCGGCGATGCGGACGGCACCCCCCGCGAAGTCGTGATGGTGTCGAGCGGCGCGATTGCCGAAGGCATGAAGCGCCTGGGCTGGAAAGTCCGGCCCAAGCAGATCCATGAACTGCAGGCGGCCGCGGCCGTGGGACAGATGGGCCTGGCCCAGATGTATGAAACCAAGCTGCGCGAACAGGGCGTGGGCAGTGCCCAGGTGCTGCTGACCCATGCCGACCTGGCCGACCGCGAGCGCTATCTGAACGCCCGCACCACCTTGCTGACGCTGCTGACGCTGGGTGTGGTGCCGGTCATCAACGAGAACGACACGGTCGTCAATGACGAAATCAAGTTCGGCGACAACGACACTTTGGGGGCTCTGGTGGCCAACCTGGTCGACGCCGATGCGCTGGTGATCCTGACCGACCAGCAAGGTCTGTACACCGCCGATCCGCGCAAGAATGCCGATGC
>JAMNYN010000499.1 GCA_023622805.1 Pseudomonadota bacterium
CTTCGGCATGCCAGGCAAACGACAGGCCGGCCCAGGCCAGAATCCATTGCAGCAGGCGCTGGCGCTGCAGGCCGGCAGCCTCGGTCACCAGATCGACGCGGCGGTTGAAGCGCTGGGCGTCGCCCGCCGTTGCCAGGTCGGGATTGCAAAACAGGTTGGCGTAGTCGAAGCCGCGCTCGCCGACCAGCCCCTTGGGGTCTATCGCCAGCCAGCCGCGCGCGCCGAAATCCAGCACATTGCCGTGGTGGATATCGCCATGCAGGCAGCCAACATCCTGGGGCGCGGCCAGCAGTTCGCAGGCCGTGGCATGGGCGCTGCGCAGCACGCCTGCGTGCTGGCGCGCCGCGGCTTCCAGTCCCTGGAACCAGACGGCCAGCGGCGTGAGCCCGGCCGGTGGCTGGTCCCGCGGGGCGTGCAACTGCGCCACCACCGCGCAGAGGATGCGGCAGGCGGCGTCGTCCTGACCGGTGCGGCTCAGCTGGGTCAGCGCCTGGGCGTCTTGCGCGCGCTCCAGCAGCAGCGCCTGGCCTTGGCGCGCGAACACGCGTGCGGCGCCGTCGCCATTCCACCAGGCCATGAGATCGAAGCCGGGCAGTTCTTCGGGGTTCAGAGCGATTTTTAGCATGGCGCGCTGGCCGCGCCACAGCACGGGCAGCAGCAGCGAGCCGGGGGTGTGCTGGGGCGGGCCATCGGCCGTGAGGCCCCAGCGGTGTGTGATTTCAGACAACATGGGCCCAGCCTAGCATTGCGTGGCGCCCGCCGCCGCAGCTAATCCAGCTTGAGCCCGGAAGAGTCGATGGCCTCTTTCCACTTGCCCGTGTCCTTTTGCACAAACTCGGCAAAGGCCTGGCCCGACAGCGCGCTGGGAAGTCCGCCCGTCTGCGACAGCTTGTCGCGCAGCTCGGCATCCTGCATGGCCGAGGCCACGGCGTTCTCTATTTTTGCGGCCATGTCGGCTGGAGTGGCGCTGGCCACGAAAATGCCGACCCAGGCACTGGAGAGCATGTTCTTGTAGCCGGCTTCGGCCATGGTGGGGACCTGGGGCAGCTCGGGCACGCGCGACTCCGAAGTGACGGCCAGGGCGCGCAGCTTTTGCGACTGTATGTGCGGCAGGGCCAGCGTGAGGTTGTCGAACTGGAACCGGGTTTCCCCCGCCAGCAAGGCCATGGTGGCCGGGGCCGAGCCTTTGTAGGGCACATGCACGGCCGTGCTGTGGGTGCGCAGATTGAACAGCTCGCCCATCAGGTGGCTGGTCTGGCCTATGCCGGCCGAGCCGAAGGAGGCCTGCTTGGGACTGCTTTTGATGGCTGCGACCAGGTCCGCCACGCTCTTGTAGCCCGTGCTGGCATTGACCACCAGCACATTGGGAAAGGAGATCACGCCGGCGACGGGGCGCAGATCCGCGGCCTTGTACGGCAGGTTGGGGTAGGCGCTGTAGTTGATGGCCTGGGGCCCGACATTGCCGGCCAGCAGGGTGTAGCCGTCGGCCGGCGTGCGCAACATGGCCTGCGTGCCTATGATGCCGCCGCTGCCGGGCCTGTTGACCACGATCACGGGCTGGCCTGTCAAGCTGGAGAGCTTTTGCCCGAGCAGGCGAATCGGGATGTCCACGCTGCCGCCCGCGGCGCCCGGGACGATGATGGTGACAGGGCGCGTGGGCCAGGCTTCGGCGGCCTGGGCGGGTGTCAATGCCGTCAGGGCGCAAAGGCCTAGCAGGGCGCAGAGTGCGGATGGGCGCAGAGATGTCATGGTGGTGTCTCCTTGTCGGCGTTGTCAGAGCAGGCAGCCCAGGTGGTGGTCGGCATTGCCCAGCAGCAGGTCGTTGTCGAAAATGCGCTTGGCGTAGTGGCTGATCGGCGTCTCGTCCTGAAAACCGATGGCGCCGTGCAGTTGCAGCACGTCCAGGGCTATGCGCCGCCCCGTGACGCCGCTGAGGTACTTGAGCTGGCGGGCCTGGCGAGTGAGGGTTTCGGCGGGCGCTGCATCGAGTGTTTCGAGCACGCTGTCCAGGTAATGGCTGGCCTTGCTCCACTGGCGGTACAAATCCGCAACCCGGTGCTGCAGCACCTGGAACTCCGACAGCGGGCGTGAAAACTGCTTGCGTATGCACAGATAGTCCACTGTCTGGCGCAGGGCCTCGCGGCTGGCGGCCAGGCTCTCGGCGCTGAGGGACAGCAGCGCAAAGCCGTGGGTTTTGAGCAGCGCCTGGCGCAGCGGCTCGCCCTGGGCGATGCGCTGGTGGCTGGCAACGGGCAGCTGCTCGAATTTCAGGGCAAACGCCGGCCGGCCGTCGTGCAGGCGATAGGTTTGCAGTTGATCGCGCGCTGCGCATTGCGCGAGCTGGTCCGGCGTGAGGTG
>JAMNYN010000072.1 GCA_023622805.1 Pseudomonadota bacterium
CCTTTTTTCGGGATGTCCCATGTTGCTGCCCTTGCCCACCGATGTGTCACTGCCGCTGTACCAGCGGATCGCCGCCGATTACGCCCGAGCGATGGCCATAGGGGCATTGCAGGTCGGGGAGCGCATGCCTTCGGTGCGCGAAGTGATGCGCCGCCACCAGGTCAGCCTGTCCACTGCCTTGCAGATGCTGCGGCACCTGGAAGCCGCGGGCCACCTCGAGGCCCGCCAGCGTGTGGGCTACTTCGTGCGCCATACCCAGGGCAGCGCCCTGGCGCCGAACAGCGAACCGGATCTGAGTCAGCCTGTGCAGGGCACGGACCAGGCGCATTTTGTCGGCATCAACGAACATATCTCGCTGCTGCTGGAGCAGGGCCGTCAGGCCGATGTGCACACCGATATCGGCGGCTGCACGCCGCCCGCGGGGCTGTTCGACCACCACTATCTGAACAAGGTCGTGGCCAAGCTGCTGCGCGAACAGCCGACCCTGCTGGTGCAAGGACGCTCGCTGCTGGCCAACCAGGGCAATCATCCCGACTTCCAGCAGGCCATGGCGCGGCGGGCGTTGGCCAGCGGCATCCGCGTGGCCCCGGCCGATGTACTGGCCACCACGGGCAACTCCGAAGCGGTGGCCTTGGCCCTGGCGGCCGTGGCCTCGCCCGGCGACCTGGTCGCGGTGGAATCGCCGACCTATTACGGGCTGCTGCAGGTCGTGGAGTCGCTGCAGCTGCAGACGCTGGAAATTCCCTGCAGCCCGCGCACGGGCATGTCTATCGAGGCGCTGGAACTGGCATTCCAGACCCAGCCGCGGCTCAAGGCCGTGGTGGTCGTGCCCGAGCTGCAGATGCCGCTGGGCGCGCGCATGCCCGACGCCCACAAGGCGCGCCTGGTGGCGCTGTGCACGGCCCATGGCGCGGCGCTGATCGAAGACGATTCCTATGGGCTGTTTGTCGAAACCGAGCAACCCGTCAAGCCGCTCAAGGCCTGGGACAACGCTTCTGGCCATGTGATTTATTGCCAGGCCTTCAACAAAAGCCTGGCGCCCGGACTGCGCCAGGGCTGGATGAATGGCGGCCGCTGGCACGGCCGGGTGCAGATGCTCAAATTTGCCCAGAGCCGCAATACGCAGACGCTGGGCCAGTTGGTGGTCGCCGAGGTGCTGGGCTCCCCCGTGCACCAGCGCAGCCTGGCGACACTCAAGCAGCAGCTGCGCGATCAGCGCGAAGGCATGGCCCGGCTGGTGGCGCGCTTTTTCCCCCTGGGCACGCGCCTGAGTCTGCCCCCGGGAGGCTTGTGCCTGTGGGTGGAGTTGCCCGATGGGTTCTCGAGCGCGGCGCTGTTCGCCGAGGCGCTGGCGCAGGGCATTCGCATTGCACCGGGCAGCATGTTTTCGAACTCGGGGCGCTACGAGCACTGCCTGCGCCTGGCCTGTACCCACCCCCTGAGTCCGGCGATGGAGCAGGCCTGCCGCACGCTGGGCGCCATGGCCTGCCGGCAGCTGGGGCAGGCCGCGCGCGGCTGAGCCTCATCCTGGCTTGGCTGCAGGCGGTTCATGATTCGCCAAGCTCACCGCGAACGGGTTGGAAATACCGCGCTCCGATGTGCTCCGTTCACCCTGCGCCGGTGGAGCGGTGAGCTGCCCGCCGGATTCACCCGAAGCCGCTGACGCCTGCCCAGGGCCTTCACCCGCGATTTTTCAGCAGGGCCGATCCGCTGCTGGTCGTTGCCAGTTCCTGCGTCGTCTGCAGCAGCGCCGGGCCCAGGGCTTCCATGCGCTCCTCGGTCAGGCGCATCAGCGGTCCGGCGATGGTCACGACACCGATGACCGGGCCGTTGCCGCGGCGAATCGGCGCAGCCATCGCGCTCATGCCCGGTGCAAAGACTTCAACGATGCGGCTGAAGCCATGCTGGCGCGTGGTTTCGAGATGGGCCAGCAGCGCCTTGACCGTGGTGGGCGCATTCGGGCCGAAATCCTGGGGCTGGCCGAAGCCCTGGCGCGAGACCAGGGCCAGCGCCTGTTCATCGCTCATGGTCGCAAGCCAGGCATGGCCCGCGGCGCTGCACGACAGGTTGACGGACAGCCCCATGTCGGGGTCATAGCGCAGGCCGCGCAGCGCGCCCTGGGCCTTGGCGACGAATGTCAGCTGGTCGCCATCCACCACGCCCAGGCGCACCAGCTCGCCCGATTCTGCGGCGAGGCGGTCGAGCAGCGGCTGGGCGATGTCGACGATGCCGCTGGCGCTGAGAAAACCCAGGCCCAGCGAGACCAGCTTGATGGTCAGCATGTAGTTTCCCTGGCTGTGCTCCTGCCGCACGTAGCCGCAGCGGCTCAGCTCGGCAAGCAGGCGGTGCGTGGCG
>JAMNYN010000745.1 GCA_023622805.1 Pseudomonadota bacterium
ATGCATTCTGGCGGCGATTCGGCCGCAACAAAGGGGCTGTTCTGGGCCTGTTGGTACTGGTCGGGGTGGCCCTGGTGGCCCTGGTCGGGCCCCTGCTGATCAGCCACAACCCCTGGGACATGGTCGACGCACCGTTCGTTCCACCCATGGGGGCTGATGGACTGCTGCTGGGCACGGACACCATGGGGCGGGACATTCTCGCCGGGCTGGTCTATGGCGCCCGGGTGTCGCTGATCATCGGCCTGGTGTCGACGGCCGTGTCGCTGATCATCGGCGTGGGGCTGGGCGCCATCGCCGGCTACTTCGGCGGCTGGGTGGACGCGCTGCTGATGCGGTTCACCGAGCTGTTCCAGTCGGTGCCCAGCTTCGCGCTGGCCATCGTGCTGGTGGCCATCTTCGAGCCTTCGGTGGCGTCCATCGTGACGGCCATCGCCATCGTCTCCTGGCCGCCGGTCGCGCGCCTGGTGCGCAGCGAGTTCCTGACCCTGCGCCAGCGCGACTTCGTCTCGGCGGCCCTGCTCGCCGGCCAATCGACGCCGCGCATCATCTTGACGCAGATCCTGCCCAACGCCATTTCGCCCATCGTGGTGATGGCTTCGCTGATGGTGGCCAGCGCCATCCTGCTCGAGTCCAGCCTGAGCTTTCTGGGCCTGGGCGACCCCAATCAGATGAGCTGGGGCTACATGGTCGGCACCGCCCGCACGGTGATGCGCCAGGCGTGGTGGATGGCGGTCTTTCCCGGCCTGTCCATCGTGCTCACGGTGCTCGCCCTGAACCTGGTCGGAGAAGGCCTCAACGACGGTCTCAACAGCCGCCTGGACGCAAGGAAATAAGCCATGAATGCACCTCACGCTGTACTGAATTCCGCCGCCGCACCTGTGCTCGAGGTGCGGGGCCTGAGCATCAAGCTGCCGGCCGGGGGCGACCGCCAGCTGGCCGTCGATGGCGTCTCCTTCGATCTGCTGCCCGGCAAGACGCTGTGCGTGGTGGGCGAGTCCGGCTCGGGAAAATCCATGATCGCCAACGCCGTCATGGGCCTGCTGCCCAAGCCCCATGTGGCACCCGTGGCGGGCCAGGTGCTGTTCGAAGGCCAGGACCTGCTGCCGCTGGACGAGGCGCAGATGCGCAGTTTGCGCGGCCAGCGCATAGGCGCGCAGCTGGAGGAAGTGTTCGATGCGCATCTTTCGCTCGGCAGCGCGGAAAAGCGGCGCCGCATCATCGAAGCCTTGAGCGATGTGGGCCTGCCCGAGCCGGAGCTGATCTGCCAGAGCTATCCGTTTCGCCTCTCGGGCGGCCAGCGCCAGCGCGTGATGATTGCCTGCGCGCTGCTGCTCGAACCCACCTTGCTGATCGCCGACGAGCCCACGACGGCCCTGGACGTCACCACCCAGGCGCAGATCCTGGCGCTCATACGGCAATTGCAGGAGCGCAAAGGCACGGCCGTGCTGTTCATCACCCACGATTTCGGCGTCGTTTCCGAGATCGCCGATCAGGTGGTGGTGATGCAGATGGGCCGTTGCGTGGAGGAGGGCGCGGCCAGCGAAGTGCTGCTGCGCCCGCAGCACGCCTATACGCAAAAACTGCTGGCCGCGATTCCCACAGGCCAGGTGCGCAGGCTGCCAACGCAGCGTTCCCCGCATTTCGTGCTGCAGGTGCAGGACCTGGAAAAGGTCTACCAATCGGGCGGCGGGCTGTTCACCAAGGGCCGGCGCGTGCACGCGGCCAGGAAGATTTCCTTCAACCTGCGCCGCGGGGAAACCTTGGGCCTGGTCGGCGAATCGGGTTCGGGCAAGTCCACCGTGGGCAAGTGCCTGGTGGGCCTGCATTCCTTCGATGAGGGGCGCATCCTGTTCAACGGCAAGAGCCTGCACCCCGAGTCCGACTTCCGGGCCGTGGCCGCAGGCAAGATCCAGATGGTTTTCCAGGACCCCTATGCCTCGCTGAATCCGCGCCACCGCATAGGCCCGACCATTGCCGCCGGGCCCATCGCCCAGGGCATTCCCAAGGACAAAGCCATGGCCCGCGCGCTCGAGCTGCTGCAGCTCGTGGGACTGGGGCCCGAGGCCGCCGATCGCTTTCCGCACGAGTTCTCGGGCGGGCAGCGCCAGCGCATCGGCATTGCGCGCGCCCTGGCGATGGAACCCCAGCTGCTGGTGGCCGACGAGCCGGTGTCGGCCCTCGATGTGTCGGTGCAGGCCCAGGTGCTCAAGCTGTTTGCCCAGGTGCGCGAGGAGTTCGGCCTGGCCATGGTCTTCATCACCCACGACCTGCGCGTGGCAGGCGAGCTGTGTGACCACATCGCGGTCATGCAAAGGGGGGAGATCGTGGAGTACGGCACCAGCCAGGAAGTGTTGT
>JAMNYN010000585.1 GCA_023622805.1 Pseudomonadota bacterium
CGATGCGTCTATCGCCGTCGATGTCAGCGCGCGCGTGTTCGATGTGCTCGCCTCCAGCAATGCGCGCAGCGTGGTGCCGCTGGGTTCGGCCTTTCCCAGCCCGCTGCTGTTCCCGCTGCAACGCCTGGGCCAGGCCATGGCCAATGCCGCCAAGGCGCTGGATCCGTGGAGTACGGTCGATGACCTGACGCCTGGCCACGCCGCGCTGCGCCGCCAGATCGCCCTGCGCTATCTGGCGCAAGGCATGGCCGTACCCACCGACGACATCATCATCACCAACGGCGCGCTTGAAGCGCTGAACCTGTGCCTGTCGGCCGTGACCCGCCCCGGCGATGCCGTGCTGGTGGAATCGCCGGCGTTCTACGCGGCGCTGCAGGCGCTGGAACGCCTGGGCCTGCAGGCCATCGAAGTGCCCACCCATCCGCGCGAAGGCATGGACCTGGGCGCGCTCGAAGCCGCCATCCAGCGCCACCGCCCCAAGGCCTGCTGGCTGATGAGCAATTTCCAGAACCCGCTGGGCAGCCTGATGTCCGAAGCCAAGAAGCGCGAGCTCGTGGCCTTGATCACGCGCTACCAGCTGCCGCTGATCGAAGACGATGTCTACGGCGAGCTCTATCTTGGCGCCCAGCGCCCGCTGCCCGCCAAGGCTTTCGACCGCGAGGGGCTGGTGCTGCATTGCGCCTCGTTTTCCAAATGCCTGGCGCCGGGCTGGCGCATAGGCTGGACCGTGGCCGGGCGCTTTTCCCAGGCCGTGGCGCGGCACAAGCTCACCACCACCCTCGGCGCCAACGCCCCGGCCCAGGCGGCCTTGGCCGAGTACCTGGAGCGCGGCGGCTTTGACAAGCACCTGCGCCGGCTGCGCCAGTTCCTGGCCTCGGCGCAAGCGCCGTTTGCCGAAGCCGTAGGCCATTATTTCCCGCCGGGAACGCGGGCCACCCGGCCCGAAGGCGGCTATTTCCTCTGGGTCGAACTGCCGCCCGAATGCGACGCCCTGGCCATCCATGGCCAGGCCCGCGCCCGCGGCATCAGCGTCGCGCCCGGCCCCATTTTTTCCGCCTCGCATGGCTTTCGCCATTGCCTGCGGCTGAACTACGGCCACGGCTGGGATGGCCGCATCGAAGGCGCGCTGCAAACGCTGGGCCAGCTGGCCCATGGCGCCCGCTAAAGATTGCGCAGCGCGCGCTGGCAGATGCGGCGCGTGGCAGCGCCGGGCTCCCCCTGCAGCCACTGCGCGCACAGTGTGCGCACCCAGTCAGGCTGGTCCTTGCCCGCATCGTTGAGCCAGTTGGCCACCGAATCCTGCACATAGACCGAAGCGTCGGCTCGCAGCGGCGACAGGATGGACAAGCCGCCCTCGGGCTGCTGCTTGAACGCGGAGATATGGGCGCACCATACGCCGCGCGGGCGCAGCGCTTCACAGGCAAAACGGCGCAGGCGCTCGGACGGATCCTCGGTCCAGGCCGTCAACTGCGCGACGGCCGCATCCAACTCCCGCGCCAGATGGGGCCGCACCGCCATCCAGGCCCACTCGCGTACGCCGAAATGCGCGTCGTCGGCCAAGGGCCGGATGGCGGCCAGCCGCTCGGCCAGCGTGAGGCCCGGCTGGCCGCCCACCATGAAGCAGGCCCAGCCGCGCACCGTGTCCGAAGCATGGTCCTGGCAGACGGCCGTGCCGGCGCTGCCCAGCGCATCGAACAACAGGCTGGCCATGCCTCCCATGCGCTGCAGAATGCCGCGCTCGCACAGCTGCACCGCAGCCGCCAGCACCGCTGGCTGCAAGTCCGGGAATACCGCGCGCAACAGTTGCGCCTGGTCCACGGCCAGGCCTTCGACCAGGGTCACGCTTTGCAGCCGGCCCTGGGACAGGGCCTGGCGCACATCGTCGGGGATGTCGGCGCCCCGGCGCGCGCCCTTGCGGGGCGTGGGCGGCGTCATGGCGCGAGCCCATCGCCACGCGCGGCCACGCCGGCCGCCACCTTGTCCAGCAAGCCCGCCAGCTGGTTGCGCTCTGCCGCCGTCAGGCCGCTGAACAGGCCCGCAATCCAGCGGCCGTGCTGCGCCACCACCGCCTGAGCCAGTTGCCGGCCTTGGGGAGTGAGGCGGATACGCAGGGCGCGCCGATCGCCGGCCTGGGCCTGGCGCGCGATCAAGGCGTCGCGCTCCAGGCCGTCCAGCAGTCCGGTCACCGTCGCACGCGTCACTCCCGCCTCTTCCGCCAGGCGGCTGGGCGCCAGGCCATCGCTGGCCGCATCCAGCAGGAACAGCAGCACGAAGCGCCCTTCGGACAGCCCATGCACCGCCAGCAGGCGCGCACAGTCGCGGTCAATGGCCGCGGCCAGGGACAGCGTCTG
>JAMNYN010000380.1 GCA_023622805.1 Pseudomonadota bacterium
ACCCGCAATCTCCCCCTGATCATCCTGCTGCCTCTGGCGGTGATCGGCTTGCTGGAGCGCCATGGTCTGCGCCAGCACGCGCAGAACTGGATCAGCTCCATCAAGTCGGCCACGGCCGGCCGACTGCTGATCGTCTACCTGGCGGCGCGCGAATTGACGGCCGCCGTGGGCTTGACCAGCCTGGGCGGACATCCGCAGATGGTGCGTCCGCTGCTGGCCCCCATGGCCGAAGGCGCGGCCGAAACCAAGTACGGCAAGCTGCCCCAGCGCATTCGCCACAAACTGCGCGCCTACTCGGCCGCGACCGACAACGTGGGCCTGTTCTTTGGCGAGGACATCTTCGTGGCGTTTGGCGCCATCGTGCTGATGGTCACGTTCCTGCGCGAGGCAGGCATCGAAGTCGAGCCCATTCATGTGGCGCTGTGGGGCATTCCGACCGCCATTGCGGCTTTCGTGATCCACGGCTGGCGCATGTACCGTCTGGACAAGACATTGGACAAGGAACTGGGCAACGGCCAGGCCGCCAGGGAAGTCGCGGAAGAAGAAGCGGCTGCAGGCAAGAGCATGGAGGCTCGCTGATCATGATTTTTTCGATCCAGCATCTTTACTTCCTGGTGGGCGCCATCCTGGCGATCACCGCATGCATGACACTGGCCGACAAGGGCCACTCCAAGCGCTACAGCAGTGCCTTGTTCTGGGGGCTGTATGCCCTGGTCTTTCTGATCGGTGAAAAACTGGCCCCGGAATGGGTGGGCGTGGGCGTCATCGTGATGGCTTTGATCGCCGGTTTCGGTGGCGTGGGCTTTGGCAAGCACAAGCCGCGCGCGGAGTCGGAATACATGGCCAGCGCCAAGCGCCTGGGCAACAAGCTGTTCATGCCGGCCCTGGCCATTCCCGTGGTGACCGTCATCGGCACGCTGTGGCTGCACAACATCAAGATCGGCGATGTGCCTCTGCTGGACCCCAAGAACACCACCTTGGTGAGTCTGGGCCTGGGCTGCATCGTGGCCCTGGCCATGGCCTGTTACATGACCCGCGAGACGCCCATGCAGGGCATGCGCGAGTCGCGCCGTCTGATCGACGCGCTGGGCTGGGCCGTGGTGCTGCCGCAGATGCTGGGCATGCTGGGGCTGGTGTTTTCCGACGCCGGCGTGGGCAAGGCCGTGGCCTATGTCACGACCAGCTACATCAACATGGACATCCGCTTCGTGGCCGTGGCCGTCTACGTGGTGGGCATGGCGCTGTTCACCATCATCATGGGCAATGGCTTTGCGGCATTCCCGGTGATGACGGGCGGCGTGGGCGTGCCCATCCTGGTGGGCGTCTACCACGGCGACCCCGCCGTGATGGCGGCCATCGGCATGTTCTCGGGCTACTGCGGCACCTTGCTGACACCCATGGCGGCGAACTTCAACATCGTGCCCGCGGCACTGCTGGAGTTGCCGGACAAGAACGCGGTCATCAAGGCGCAGGCGCCTACCGCGCTGGCGCTGCTGGTGGTGAACGTCTTCCTGTTGAACTTCCTGATGTTCCGTTGAAAGGAGCGACTGCATGGGCCTGCCAATGACGAACATCCTGCTCACCGGCTTCGAGCCGTTTGACCAGGACACGGTGAACCCTTCTTGGGAAGTGGCGCGCGCGCTCGCGGACTGGACGCTGGAGGCCGATGGCGTCTCGGCGCGCGTGCATGCCCTGCAGCTGCCCTGCGTTTTTGGCCAGGCGTCGCAGGTGCTGCGCCAGGCGATGCAGGAGCTGCAGCCGCAACTGGTGGTCTGCCTGGGCCTGGCCGGCACACGCTCGGATATCACGCCCGAGCGCGTGGCCATCAATGTCGACGATGCGCGCATTCCCGATAATGCGGGCGCACAGCCGATCGACCAGTCGGTCGTGGTCGATGGGCCGGTGGCCTATTGGTCCACGCTGCCGATCAAGGCCATTGCGCGCGATCTGCGGACCGCCGGCATTCCCGTCTCGGTCTCGAACACGGCGGGCAGCTTTGTCTGCAACCACGTTTTCTACGCCTTGATGCATGCGCTGGCTGGCCAGGGGACTGCGGCGCGCGGGGGATTTGTACACCTGCCGCTGCTGCCGCAGCAGGCGGCCCGCATTCCGGGAGCGCCCAGCATGGCGCTGTCCACGCAGGTCGAGGGCATTCAGGTGCTGCTGCGCACGGCGCTGACAGTACGCGACGACGTGCAGGAAACGGCTGGAAAGCTTCACTGACGGGCTGAAAAAGCCTGCGCCACCAACGATGGGAACAGCAAGATGATGAAGATAGATTTGAACAGCGACCTGGGTGAGAGCTTGGGCGCATGGCGCATGGGCGATGACGCCGCCATGCTCAAGTCAACGGCGTCACGGTGGGCGCGCATGTGGCCTACCGCGACCTCGTGGGCTTTGGCCGGCGCAATATGGACGTGGCCAGCGAGGACCTGGTGGCCGATGTGATCTACCAGATCGGCGCCCTGCAAGGCCTGGCCGCGGCTGCCGGCACCCGCGTGCGCTACGTCAAGCCCCACGGCGCGCTCTACAACACGATTGCCCATGACGCGCGCCAGGCGCGCGATGTGATCCAGGCCATGCTGGCCGTGGACTCCAGCCTGGTGCTGGTGGCCTTGGCGGGCTCGCCGCTGATTGGCTGGGCCCGGGATGCAGGCTTGCGCACCGTGGCCGAAGCTTTTGCCGATCGCGGCTACATGCCCGACGGCAGCCTGGTCTCGCGCCGCGAAAAAGGTGCCGTGCTGCACGATGCTGAAGTCGTCGCGGCCCGCATGCTGCGACTGGTGAGCGAAGGCGTGGTCGCCGACGTGAATGGCAACGACGTGCGCATCCAGGCCGACTCGATCTGCGTGCACGGCGACAGCCCGGGTGCCGTCGAGATGGCACGCGCCGTGCGCGAGCGCCTGCAGGCCTCTGGTGTGGAAATCGCCTCGTTTGTGGCGGATACGGCCCAGGCCGCGGGGTAAGACGGTATGCGCTTTTTGCCTGTCAATTTGAACGCGGTGCTGGTCGAGCTCGACGATCTGGCCCAGACCCTGGCCTTGCTGCAATCGCTGCAGACCGAGCCGGTGGCAGGCGTGCAGGAGCTG
>JAMNYN010000049.1 GCA_023622805.1 Pseudomonadota bacterium
CAGTGCGACAGGGGCGCGTATGCGGGCGATCCGCCGAATTAACATCGAAGATGCCGCGTCGGGCGTGCCGACGTGGGCCAGACGTGTTCCTCAGCACGTGGCGCAGATGCCGACACGATGCCTTGGGAACGGGGTCGTCGTTAGGCATCCTTCTACGTGATTGATGATGGCGTCGAAAACGTCGCTCCCTCAAGAATCGTTCCATCTCCCGCGCCAGCAAAAGATCCGCGCTTCTGACGGTAAAGACGACAATATAGACCCATGACGATCACAGCCAAGCCCTTTAAACATGCGGGTTTGGGCGGCTTATTGATGATGGAGTGGGGAGTCCTGCTCGCGTCATCTCTTCGCAGTGGCTAGAACGCCCCCCCGCAGGGCTGTGCTTTGCGGGGGATTGCTTTTTGTGGAACGCTGATGCACACATGGCGGCCCGATGGGACGCAGAGAAAATAGCGTATGACTCAAGAGAAGCTGCTCGTGGACGTGGACGTGGACGTGGACGTGGACGTGGAGGGGGAGTGACCCTCCATGATTCTGCACACCCTTCGGAACGGCGTTCGCCTGCTGGCCCTTCCCATGCCCCATGTGCAGAGTGCCAGCGTGGGCCTGTTCCTGCGCGTGGGCTGGCCAGCAACGGCATCAGCCATGTGCTGGAACATATGGCGTTCAAGGGCACCGACAAGCGTACCGTGCAGGCGATCAACCTGGATGCGGAGCGCCTGGGCGCGGAGGTCAATGCCTTCACGTGCAAGGACACAACCGGCTACTTCATGACCGGGCTGGGCCGGCACGCGCCGCAGCTGCTGCGCATGACCGCCGATATAGTGCTGAACAGCACGTTTCCCGAACATGAATTGCAGCGTGAGCTGGAAGTGATACGGCAGGAGGCGATCGAGTATGCCGAAGACTCGGAAGACAGTGCCCGCGACCTGCTCGATCGCGCCATCTGGGGCCCATGATCCCATTGGCATGCCCGTTATCGGCACGGTCGCCAACATCGAAGGATTTACCCGGCAGGACTTGGTGCGCCATGTGCAATGCCACTATGTCGCGCAAAGACTGTGGTGGCTGGCACAGCAAGTCGAGCGAGGAGATGCGCGCCCAGCTCCCGAGATCCCGTGCGTGGTCGAACTCGTGCGCGAGTTGGTCGTCAAGAGACATGACGTAGCGTTTCATGGGCCAATCGTGCCATCAGGGAGAGGCGTGCAGCAGCTTCCTGCGCGCGCAACAGATACCGGTTTGGCGGCATGATTAGTACGCCTAAGGCCTTGTTTGATAAAGAAAAATGTAAAATGGCGACATGATCAAGGTTGAACTTGAGGAGGTCCACGAGTGAAGCTGGAAAGCAAGCTGTTGGTGTCCCTAGGCAAGCGCGCAGGCAATGTGGTGTTGCGACGCGATTTTTCCGAACTGGCCCGCCCTACCCAACTGAGCGAAGGCATCAGCCGACTGGTGGGCTCCGGCCGCTTGGTGCGGCTAGGCGTTGGCCTCTATGCTAAGGCGCAGCCTGATCCGGAGGGGCGTGCGCGACTGCTGGCAAAACCCGACGAGCTCGTGCGAGAAGCGTTCGAAAAACTGGGCATCACCATTCGGGCCGTGGAACTGGGCGTGGATTCTGGCCAACCGGTCGTGATCGTCGATGCAGGCGATCAACGGGTCGCGCGCAAGTTGGATGTCGCGGGAATGCCCGTCCGCTATGTGAAGCAAAGCGTTCGAGCTCGTGGTTTCGAAACGCTGCCCTTCGACCTGGATGCCATGCCGACCAAGGGTGTGAGCCGTTTCATCGAACGTTTCGCACGCGCCCATGGGATCTGCTACGTCCGAACAGGCTTGGACGACTATGCTGAGGCTGTGACGAGGACCGCTGGCGACGATGTGGTGCTGGATGCGACGGGCAAGTTGCTGGCCACGCTGAAGAAGAAAAACCTGATCAATGGCAGACAGCTTGCTCGGCTGATGACCAATCACACGAGGGAGATGAAACGTGTTCGATCCATTCGGCGACTTCGAAAGCGCGGGATATCTGCGTAATGTCGAGCGGCTCAAGGATGCCGACGAAATCAAGCTGCAAGAGCATGTCTTCTTCGAGGCCAACATCGAACAAGCTATGGACTACCTCGCCGGTATCCGTCGTGAGCTTAGGTACGCGGACTTTTTGAGAGTGCACGGCATCCTCTTCGAGGAGTTCTATCCGTGGGCCGGGCGCGACCGGCGGCAACTGAACGTGGGTCGCTTGGTCGGCAAGGGGGAGGGGCTGCAGTTCGAGGCGTCTGAGTTGTGCCAGCGGGCCGTCGAGTGGGGCCTGAGCATGGGCAACGATACGCAGACCATGCGCATGCAACCAGGC
>JAMNYN010000001.1 GCA_023622805.1 Pseudomonadota bacterium
CCAGAACGCACCAAAAAGCGGTCGCGAAAGCGAGCGCTTTTTAGTGTCTTCTGACAACCCGACAGCAGAAGACGCCTTGGTTCGGGCGGTGTGCAAGGCACCGTCGTCAGCCATGGTTGGTAGTGGCCAACCGCCAAGCCCGCAGGGAGCTTTCCATGTGGGGCAGTCGTCGAAGACCCAGGACTCATGTCTTTGCCCGGAGATCTCATGGCCTATTCTTACACCGAACGCAAGCGGATTCGCAAAAGTTTCGGCAGCCGCGATAGCGTGCTCGAAGTGCCGTATCTGCTGCAGATGCAAAAAGACGCCTATACCGCGTTTTTGCAAGCAGATTCAGCCCCCAAAAAACGTACTCACGAAGGTTTGCAAGCAGCATTTAACGCCGCCTTCCCCATCGTCTCGCACAACGGTTTTGTGGAGATGAAGTTTGTTGAGTACAACCTTGCCAAGCCCGCATTTGACGTGCGCGAATGCCAGACCCGTGGTCTGACTTTCGCCTCGGCAGTGCGCGCCAAGGTTCAGCTCATCATTTACGATCGCGAATCCTCGACCAGCCAATCCAAGGTGGTCAAGGAAGTGAAAGAGCAAGAGGTCTACATGGGCGAAGTGCCCCTGATGACCGAAAAGGGCTCTTTCATCATCAACGGCACGGAACGTGTGATCGTTTCGCAGCTGCACCGCTCGCCAGGCGTGTTCTTCGAACACGACAAGGGCAAGACCCATAGCTCGGGTAAGCTGCTGTTCTCGGCACGCATCATCCCTTACCGCGGCTCTTGGCTGGACTTCGAGTTCGACCCCAAGGACATGCTGTATTTCCGCGTTGACCGCCGTCGCAAGATGCCGGTCACGATTTTGCTCAAGGCCATCGGCCTGACGCCTGAATCCATCCTCGCCAACTTCTTCGTCAACGACAATTTCCGTTTGATGGACAGTGGCGCGCAGATGGAATTCGTGTCCGAACGCCTGCGTGGCGAAGTGGCCCGTTTCGACATCACCGACAAGTCGGGCAAGGTGATCGTGGCCAAGGACAAGCGCGTGACGGCTCGCCACACGCGTGAGCTGGAGCAATCGGGCACCAAGTTCATCAGCGTGCCTGAGGACTTCATGATCGGCCGCGTGGCAGCACGCCACATCGTCGATCCCGACACCGGTGAAATCATTGCCAAGGCCAACGAAGAGCTGACCGAAGCGCTGCTGAAGAAGCTGCGCAGCGCCGGCGTTCAAGACCTGCAGTGCATCTACACCAACGAGTTGGACCAGGGCTCCTACATTTCGCAGACGCTGCGCATCGACGAAACGGCCGACGAATTCGCCGCCCGTGTCGCGATCTACCGCATGATGCGTCCTGGCGAGCCACCAACCGAAGACGCAGTCCAGGCCCTGTTCCAGCGCCTGTTCTACAACCCCGATACGTACGATCTGTCGCGCGTCGGCCGCATGAAGTTCAACGCCAAGGTGGGCCGCGACGGTGCGACCGGTCCGATGGTGCTGTCCAACGAAGACATCCTGGCCGTGGTCAAGATTCTGGTGGACCTGCGCAACGGCAATGGCGAAGTCGATGACATCGACCACCTGGGCAACCGCCGCGTGCGTTGCGTGGGCGAACTGGCCGAAAACCAGTACCGCACGGGTCTGGCGCGTATCGAAAAGGCTGTCAAGGAACGTCTGGGTCAAGCCGAGCAAGAGCCTTTGATGCCCCACGACTTGATCAACAGCAAGCCCATTTCGGCTGCGTTGAAAGAGTTCTTCGGCGCATCGCAGCTGTCGCAGTTCATGGACCAGACCAATCCTCTGGCCGAAATCACCCACAAGCGCCGTGTTTCGGCCCTTGGCCCGGGTGGTTTGACGCGTGAACGTGCCGGCTTTGAAGTGCGTGACGTGCACGTGACCCATTACGGTCGCGTCTGCCCTATCGAAACGCCTGAAGGTCCAAACATTGGCCTGATCAACTCGCTGGCCCTGTATGCGCGCCTGAACGAGTACGGCTTCATCGAAACGCCTTACCGTCGCGTGATCGACGGCAAGGTGACGGCTGAGATCGATTACCTGTCGGCAATCGAAGAAGGCAAGTACATCATTGCCCAGGCCAACGCCGAACTCGACGCTGAAGGCCGCCTCTCGGGCGACCTGGTGTCGGCACGCGAAAACGGTGATTCGACGCTGATTTCGGCAGACCGGGTCCAGTACATGGACGTGTCGCCCGCGCAGATCGTGTCGGTCGCTGCATCGCTGATTCCGTTCCTGGAACACGATGATGCGAACCGCGCCTTGATGGGTGCGAATATGTCGCGCCAGGCCGTGCCTGTGCTGCGTCCCGAGAAGCCCATGGTCGGCACCGGCATCGAACGCGTCGCCGCGGTCGACTCCGGCACCGTGGTGACGGCAACGCGTGGCGGTATCGTGGACTATGTCGACGCTACCCGCATCGTGATTCGCGTCAACGACGTGGAAGCCGTGGCCGGTGAAGTCGGTGTGGACATCTACAACCTGATCAAGTATCAGCGTTCCAACCAGAACACCAACATCCACCAGCGTCCCGTCGTCAAGCGCGGCGACCTGTTGGCCAAGGGTGATGTGATTGCCGACGGCGCGTCGACCGACCTGGGCGAAATCGCCATCGGTCAGAACATGCTGATCGCCTTCATGCCATGGAACGGCTACAACTTCGAAGATTCGATCTTGATCAGCGAGCGCGTGGTGGCAGAAGACCGCTACACCTCGATCCATATCGAAGAACTCGTGGTGATGGCCCGCGACACCAAGCTGGGTGCGGAAGAAATCACGCGCGACATTCCGAATCTGTCGGAACAGCAGCTGAACCGCCTGGACGAGTCCGGCATCATCTACGTGGGTGCCGAAGTCCAGCCTGGCGACACGCTGGTCGGCAAGGTCACTCCCAAGGGGGAGACCACGCTGACGCCTGAAGAGAAGCTGCTGCGCGCGATTTTCGGCGAGAAGGCTTCGGACGTGAAGGACACCTCGCTGCGCGTGGACCAAGGTAGCTCCGGCACCGTGATCGACGTGCAGGTCTTCACGCGTGAAGGCATCCAGCGCGACAAGCGCGCCCAGCAGATCATCGACGATGAACTCAAGCGCTTCCGCCTGGACCTGAACGACCAGCTGCGCATCGTGGAAGCCGACGCATTCGACCGTATCGAGAAGCTCTTGATCGGCCGTGTTGCCAACGGTGGACCGCAGAAGCTGGCCAAGGGCGTCAAGCTCGACAAGGCCTATCTGGACGGCGTGGAGAAGTTCCACTGGTTCGACATCCGCCCCGCGGAAGACGACGTCGCAGCCCAGCTCGAGTCCATCAAGAACTCGCTGGAACAGACCCGTCACAGCTTCGACCTGGCTTTTGAAGAAAAGCGCAAGAAGTTGACGCAAGGCGACGAGCTGCCCGCGGGCGTGCTCAAGATGGTCAAGGTCTACCTGGCCGTCAAGCGCCGTCTGCAGCCTGGCGACAAGATGGCCGGCCGTCACGGCAACAAGGGTGTGGTCTCCAAGATCACGCCCGTGGAA
Organism: Pseudomonadota bacterium; assembly: GCA_023622805.1. Lineage (GTDB taxonomy): Bacteria > Pseudomonadota > Gammaproteobacteria > Burkholderiales > Burkholderiaceae_C > Comamonas > Comamonas bellezanensis. The sequence continues at coordinate 3,520 of JAMNYN010000001.1, forward strand.
GACATGCCATTCATGGCCGATGGCACCACCGCCGACATCGTGTTGAACCCGCTGGGCGTGCCTTCGCGGATGAACATCGGTCAGGTGCTGGAAGTCCATCTGGGCTGGGCCGGCAAGGGCATTGGCCAGCGCATTGGCGACATGCTGCAAGCGGAAGCCAAGGCCGCCGAGATGCGTGAATTCCTGGAACAGGTGTACAACTCGCGCGGCCGTCAGGAAGACCTGTCGCAGCTGAGCGACTCGGACATCATGGGCATGGCGGAGAACCTCAAGACTGGCGTGCCTTATGCAACGCCCGTGTTTGACGGCGCTTCCGAACAGGAAATCCAGGACATGCTGGCTCTGGCCTACCCGCCCGAAATCGCGGCGCGCAAGGGTCTGACCGAAAGCCTGACCCAGGCATACCTGTTCGACGGCCGCAGCGGTGATCGCTTCGAACGTCCGACGACCATTGGCTACATGCACTACCTGAAGCTGCATCACCTGGTCGACGACAAGATGCATGCCCGCTCCACCGGTCCTTACTCGCTGGTGACGCAACAGCCTCTGGGCGGTAAAGCCCAGTTCGGCGGACAGCGTTTCGGTGAAATGGAAGTGTGGGCGCTGGAAGCTTACGGCGCCGCTTATGTGCTGCAGGAAATGCTGACCGTGAAGTCCGATGACGTGGTGGGCCGTACCAAGGTGTACGAATCCATCGTCAAGGGTGAACACTCCATCGAAGCCGGCATGCCGGAATCGTTCAACGTGCTGGTCAAGGAAATCCGTTCGCTGGGCCTGGACATCGAGCTGGAACGCTCCTAAGCGGAAAAGGAAAGAGTCACTATGAAATCGCTACTCGACCTGTTCAAGCAATTTACGCCGGATGAGCACTTTGATGCCATCCGCATCGGCATGGCTTCGCCCGAAAAGATCCGTTCGTGGTCTTTCGGCGAAGTGAAAAAGCCTGAAACCATCAACTACCGCACGTTCAAGCCCGAGCGCGACGGCCTGTTCTGCGCCAAGATTTTTGGTCCCATCAAGGACTACGAATGCCTGTGCGGCAAGTACAAGCGCCTCAAGCACCGCGGCGTGATCTGCGAGAAGTGCGGCGTTGAAGTCACGCAAACCAAGGTACGTCGCGAGCGCATGGGTCACATCGACCTGGCCGCGCCCTGCGCCCACATCTGGTTTCTGAAGTCGCTGCCGTCGCGTCTGGGCCTGGTGCTCGACATGACGCTGCGCGACATCGAACGCGTGCTGTACTTCGAAGCCTATGTGGTGACCGATCCCGGCATGACTCCGCTGAAGAAATTCGGCATCATGTCCGAGGACGATTACGACGCCAAGCGCAAGGAATACGGCGACGAATTCATCGCCAAGATGGGCGCTGAAGGCATCAAGGATTTGCTGGACTCGCTCGACATCGAAATCGAGATCGAGAAGCTGCGCAATGACTTGACCGGCTCCGAAGTCAAGATCAAGAAGAACGCCAAGCGCCTGAAGCTGCTCGAAGCATTCAAGAAGTCGGGCATCAAGCCCGGCTGGATGGTGCTGGAAGTGCTGCCCGTGCTGCCACCGGACCTGCGTCCGCTGGTGCCGCTGGACGGCGGTCGCTTTGCGACTTCCGACCTGAACGACCTGTACCGCCGCGTCATCAACCGCAACAGCCGTCTGCGCCGTTTGCTGGAACTGAAGGCGCCGGAAATCATTGCCCGCAATGAAAAGCGCATGTTGCAGGAAGCTGTTGACAGCTTGCTGGACAACGGTCGCCGCGGCAAGGCCATGACGGGCGCCAACAAGCGCGCGCTCAAGTCCCTGGCCGACATGATCAAGGGCAAGAGCGGTCGTTTCCGTCAGAACTTGCTGGGCAAGCGCGTGGACTACTCCGGTCGTTCCGTGATTACCGTGGGTCCTTACCTCAAGCTGCACCAGTGCGGTCTGCCCAAGCTGATGGCTCTGGAGCTGTTCAAGCCTTTCATCTTCTCGCGCCTCGAAGCCATGGGCATCGCGACGACGATCAAGGCGGCCAAGAAGGAAGTCGAATCCGGCACCCCCGTGGTCTGGGACATCCTGGAAGAGGTCATCAAGGAACACCCCGTGATGCTCAACCGTGCGCCTACGCTGCACCGTTTGGGTATCCAGGCCTTTGAGCCCATCCTGATCGAAGGCAAGGCCATCCAGCTGCACCCCCTCGTTTGCGCGGCCTTCAACGCCGACTTCGACGGTGACCAGATGGCTGTCCACGTCCCCCTGTCGGTGGAAGCACAGATGGAAGCCCGCACGCTGATGCTGGCCTCCAACAACGTGCTGTTCCCGGCTTCGGGCGAACCTTCCATCGTTCCTTCGCAGGACGTTGTGCTGGGTCTGTACCACGCGACCCGCGAGCGCATCAACGGCAAGGGCGAAGGCATGGTCTTCGCTGACGTCGGTGAAGTGCAGCGCGCGCTGGACGCCGACCAGGTGGAACTGGCTGCCAAGATCACCGTGCGTATGACGGAGTCTCTGAAGAACAAGGAAACGGGCGAATTCGAGTCCGAGACCAAGTTGGTGGAGACCACCGTCGGCCGTGCATTGCTGTCGGAAATCCTGCCCAAGGGCCTGCCGTTCAGCAACATGAACAAGGCACTGAAGAAGAAGGAAATCTCCAAGCTCATCAACACCTCGTTCCGCAAGTGCGGTCTGAAGGCGACGGTGGTGTTTGCCGACAAGCTGCTGCAAAACGGCTTCCGTCTGTCGACGCACGCTGGTATCTCGATCGCCATTGGCGACATGCTGGTGCCGCCGCAAAAGTCCGAGATCATCGGTCGTGCCGAAGCTGAAGTGAAGGAAATTCAGCAGCAGTACGTCTCCGGTCTGGTGACGTCCGGCGAGCGCTACAACAAGGTCGTGGACATCTGGGGCAAGGCCGGTGACGAAGTCTCCAAGGTCATGATGCAACAGCTGGCCAAGGAAAAGACCATCGACCGCCACGGCAACGAAGTGGAGCAGGAGTCGTTCAACGCCATTTACATGATGGCTGACTCCGGCGCCCGCGGTTCCGCAGCGCAGATTCGCCAGCTGGCCGGTATGCGTGGTCTGATGGCCAAGCCTGACGGTTCCATTATTGAGACGCCTATTACCGCGAACTTCCGCGAAGGCCTCAACGTGTTGCAGTACTTCATCTCCACCCACGGTGCCCGTAAGGGTCTGGCGGATACGGCGCTGAAGACGGCCAACTCGGGTTACCTGACCCGTCGTCTGGTCGACGTGACGCAGGATCTGGTGGTGACCGAGCTCGATTGCGGCACGACCAACGGCACGCTGATGCGCGCCATTGTCGAAGGCGGTGAAGTCATTGAATCGCTGCGCGACCGTATCCTCGGCCGCACGGTGGCCGAAGACGTTCTGAGCCCCGAAACGCGCGCTCTGGTGGTTGCCGCCGGCACGCTGCTCGACGAAGACATCATCGACGGCATGGAAGCTGCTGGCGTGGACGAAGTGAAGGTCCGTACGGCCCTGACCTGCGAAACCCGCTACGGTCTGTGCGCTTGCTGCTACGGCCGCGACTTGGGCCGTGGCGGCCAGATCAACCTCGGCGAAGCCGTCGGTGTGATCGCTGCCCAGTCCATCGGCGAGCCAGGCACGCAGCTGACCATGCGTACGTTCCACATCGGTGGTGCGGCTTCGCGTGCAGCCATTGCGTCCAGCGTGGAAGCCAAGTCCAACGGCCTGATCGGTTTCAACCCGACCATGCGCTATGTGACCAACAGCCGCGGCGAACTGGTGGTGATTTCCCGTTCCGGCGAAATCGTCATCCAGGACGAGCACGGTCGTGAGCGCGAACGTCACAAGGTGCCTTACGGCGCTATCCTGACGATCAAGGCCGACCAGGCGATCAAGGCCGGAGCGATCCTGGCCAACTGGGATCCGCTGACCCGACCCATCATTACCGAATACGCCGGTAGCGTGCGTTTCGAGAATGTGGAAGAAGGCCTGACGGTTGCCAAGCAGCTCGACGAAGTGACCGGTCTGTCCACTCTGGTGGTGATCGATCCCAAGCGTCGCGGTTCGACCAAGGTGATTCGTCCCCAGGTCAAGCTGATCGATGCGAGCAACCAGGAAGTGAAGATCCCTGGCACCGACCACTCGGTGACCATCGGCTTCCAGGTGGGCGCGCTGATCCAGGTGCGTGACGGTCAGGAAGTGGGCCCCGGCGAAGTGCTGGCCCGTATCCCGGTCGAAGGCCAGAAGACGCGCGACATTACCGGCGGTCTGCCGCGTGTGGCCGAGCTGTTCGAAGCCCGTACGCCAAAGGACAAGGGCACGCTGGCCGAGATGACCGGTACGGTGTCGTTCGGCAAGGAAACCAAGGGCAAGGTCCGCCTGCAGATCACCGATCTGGAAGGCAAGGTTTCCGAAGAGCTGGTTCCGAAGGAACGCAACATTCTGGTCCACGAAGGCCAGGTGGTGAACAAGGGCGAATCGATTGTGGACGGCCCAGCCGACCCGCAAGACATTCTGCGCTTGCTGGGCATCGAAGAGCTGTCGCGCTACATCGTGGACGAAGTCCAGGACGTGTACCGCTTGCAAGGCGTGAAGATCAACGACAAGCACATTGAAGTGATTGTTCGTCAGATGCTGCGCCGCGTGGTGGTCGAGAACACCGGTGAATCGACTTACATTGCTGGTGAGCAGGTCGAGCGCTCGGAGATCCTCAACACCAACGACAAGCTGCTGTCCGAAGGCAAGATCCCCGCCACATATTCCAATGTGCTGCTGGGTATCACCAAGGCTTCGCTGTCCACTGATTCGTTCATCTCGGCGGCTTCCTTCCAGGAAACCACCCGCGTGCTCACCGAAGCTGCCATCATGGGCAAGCGCGACGAGCTGCGCGGTCTGAAGGAAAACGTGATCGTTGGTCGCCTGATCCCTGCAGGTACCGGCATGGCCTACCACCAGGCACGCAAGGCCAAGGACGCCATGGACGACGCCGAGCGCCGTTCCATCGCCGAAGCTGAAGCGGCCGAACTGGCTGGCATCATCGAAGAAGGCGCGGACACGGTGTCTGTCAGCGATCCTTCGGCTGATTAAGTGAAGCACCCCCTGAGCCGCTCACGCGGCTTCCCCCTCTCATCCTTCGGTGGAGGGGGACAGCACCATCGCTGCGGGGCGGCCCTTGCTCGGTGCCCCTGGGCTGGTTCACGCCAGTTTTACGGGCTACGGAGTATGGGCTATGGGCCATTGACTTTGTTTTGAGCCGCGCCCCCGTTCCGCTGATGCAGGACGGGGGCGTTTTCATTGGTTTTTCACTGAACCGGCCCGCGATAAGCGAAGTGGGCCGGCCCCTGTGCATGTGGTCTTTGTCCCTGGACTGGATAGTCCTGGCGGTGCTGGTTTTCTGGGCCGTGGGTGCCTACAACCGGGTGATGCGCTTGCGCTCGACCTGCGTGCAGGCGTTTGGTTCGCTTGACACGTATTTCATGCAGACCCAAGGGCTGCTCAACGAATGGAATGCCGTCCAGGCCCGGTCCGCCGAGCCTGGCGGCAGTGCGCACAAGCTGGCCTATGAGGCCTGGCAGCAAAGCCTGGGAGCGATGGGTGCGGCCTTGGCCGGCGCCCGTGCCCGGCCGCTGAATGCGTCGGCCGTGCAGGCGCTGGAGCGCGCCCATGACGCCCAGGCCGCGGCCTGGCACGCGTTGGCCGACATGCCTTGCGCGCCGGATGGCGAAGCCACCGAAGCGCAACCCCAGGTCTGGCGCCAGCGTTGGCAGCAGCAACAGGGACAAATCGGGCTGGCGACAGCCCAATTCAACACCGCAGTGGCGCACTACAACGCCGCCATTGCCCAATTTCCGGCGCGCGTGCTGGCATGGTTCTTCGGATTCCGCCCTGCACGCACGCTCGCCTTGGCCTTCGGGCCGCAGTTACCAGACAGTGTCGCATGAGTCGTATGTTTCCCCCTTCCTCCCGAGAGCCTGCCGGCTCCGGGCAACCAGCCACCGCTGGCGGCGCGCCCGCGCTGTCGCAGCAGCTGGCCGAAGTTGCCCAGGCCTTGCAGGCCATTCTGGCCGGCCAGTCCGGCACGGCCGCCCTGGCTGCCGTGCCCCAGCGCCTGCGCCCTGGCGTGCAGGCCTTGCTGTTCCAGGTACTGCGCCAGCTTGGCCGCGCCCAGGCCTTGCGCGCCGAGCTGGCTCCGCGCACGCCGCCGCCGCGCGTCAATGCGCTGCTGTGCACGGCCCTGGCCCTGGCCTGGGATGAGTCCCAGGCGCCGTACCCGCCGTTCACCCTGGTCAATCAGGCCGTCGAAGCCGCCAAGCGCGGGCCGGCCCAGCGCCAGGCCGCGTTCATCAATGCCTGTCTGCGCCGCTTTCTGCGCGAGCGCGACGCGCTGGTGGAGAAAACCGACGCCCAGCCCCAGGCGCTGTGGAACCACCCCCAGTGGTGGATAGACCGGTTGCAGCAGGACCATCCCGCGCAATGGCAGCAAATTCTGCGGGCCAACAATGCGCATGCGCCCATGACGCTGCGCGTCAACCGGCTGCAATCCTCGGTCGCCGACTACCAGCAACTGCTGGCGGCGCAGCAGATGGCCGCTACCCCGGTGGGCGAGGTGGGGCTGGAGCTGACCCAACCCCAGCCCGTGCAGGCCCTGCCCGGGTTTGCGCAGGGCCAGGTGTCGGTGCAGGATGCGGCCGCGCAAATGGCCGCGCCACTGCTGCTCAAGGGCCTGGACCTGTCGCAGCCCCTGCGGGTGCTCGACGCCTGCGCCGCGCCTGGCGGCAAGACCGCCCACCTGCTGGAATACGCGGGTGTGGGCGCGCCCATGCAGGTGACGGCACTGGAGATCGACGCCGAACGCAGCCAGCGCATCCACGAGACCCTGGCGCGGGTCGGCGTGCAGGCGCAGGTGCTGGTCGCCGATGCTTCGCGTCCCAACCAGTGGTGGCAGCAGGCCAGTGCCGGTGCGCAGTTTGATGCCATCTTGCTGGACGCGCCGTGCACGGCGTCGGGCATCGTGCGCCGCCATCCCGACGTGCGTTGGCTGCGCCGGGCCAGCGATGTGGACCAGCTCGCGGCCATCCAGTCACGCCTGCTCGATACCCTGTGGCCGCTGCTGCGAACCGGTGGGCGCTTGCTGTACTGCACCTGCTCGGTGTTCAAGGCAGAGGGCGATCTGCAGGTGCAAGCGTTCCTTGCGCGCAACACTCAGGCGCGCTTGCTGTCATCCCCGGGTCATTTAATTCCGGGCAATGCGGCGCAAACCGCAACTGTCCCGGACAATCAGCCCGGTGACCATGACGGATTCTTCTACGCCCTGTTGGAAAAAGCCCCCTGAACGCGACCGGTACGCCGGTACGCTGGCGGGGTGCTGGCAGCGCTGGTGCCTGGTCTGCCTGCTGTGCCTGGCGGGCTGGGCCTGGTGGGGCGACAGCCGTGCGCAGAGTGCCCCGGTGATCACCCAGATGCAGGTCGAGCGTGCGCCCGAAGGCCTCTTGCTGAGCGCAACGCTGCAATTCGACATGCCGGAGCAGGTGGAGGATGCCTTGCGCAAAGGCATTCCCATGCATTTTCTGATGCAGGTGCAGGTGCTGCGCGAGCGCTGGTACTGGTCCGACCAGGAAATGGCGCAGTCCGCGCGCTATCTGCGCCTGAGCTACCAGCCGCTCACGCGGCGCTGGCGCCTGCACACCTCGTCCACGCCTTTCACGGGATCGGGCCTGGGGCTGGCGCTGTCGCAAACCTATGAGGAGCTCGCCGATGCCATGGCCGCCATGCAGCGCGTTGCGCGCTGGAAGATCGCCGAGAACGGCCAGGTCCCCGAAGACACGCCGGTGACGGTGCACATGCGCTTCGGCCTGGACCTGTCGCAACTGCCTCGGCCGCTGCAGATCGGGGCCATGGGCCGCGCGGGCTGGAACCTGCAGATGGCGCAGAGCCTG
>JAMNYN010000017.1 GCA_023622805.1 Pseudomonadota bacterium
GCAGCAATGCAGCGAACTCTGCGTCGATCATTCCCGAGCTGATGTAGTGCGACGCAGGCATCTCACCGGAGACAGACAGCGCCGTCGCCCACATGCCACTGCCAGCATCGCCCGTTATGGCGGCAGCCAGAGCCCGGGCAAGTTCGACCTCTTCGGCTGGCACGATCATCGTGCGGAAGGCCCACGTGATGATGCTCATAGCCGCACCCCCATTTTCTTGCTTATGAGGTGTTCCGCCGCCGCAACTTCGCCGGGAGTAGACCGCCCCCCCCGGACCACCAGGTCGAACATGCAGCCGCTGAACCCGTAGCTTGGGTCCGCCCCCCTATTCCCGATGTTCAGTGGGTAGTTGCCGAAGGCCGAAAGAACCTCAGTGATCCCCCCAGATGACTGCGCGTTGGCGGCGTTGGTACGGAGCACGAGCGCGGCTCCGGGCGCCGCAATTGCCCCGTCCATTGAGCCGGAAATCACGACAGAGCGCGGCACCGTCTGGGCGCCTTCGTACATATAGTGAGTCCCACTGGGCCCGCGGAAAGCCAGAGTTGCCGCGCCAGAACTGATCTCTCCCAGGCTCAACTCGAAGGCGCCAGCAGACCCAGAGTACGAAGCGGAGGTCTCCGCCAATATGCTAGTGGCGGTCGATAGCACCCGAACCCCGGAAAAAACACTGATCTTGTCGGTGTTGGAGAAATCGATGTTTCCGGTCACAAGGGAATCATCGATACCGTCAAACTTTAGGTAGCGGGGAAACTTAGCTACGTTCGAGTCGTAATCCGTGGAAGTCCCGACGCGCTGGTATGGAAATATCCTCTGGTCAGCCACACGGGTGTCGTACCCGGTAGTCAGAAATGCAGCAGGCAGGCCAGTGTTTATTGGAGAACTGATGATGAGGAATAGGCCAGACGATATGGCCGACGCGACTTTTTCTGTGACCGAAAATTTGAACCAGCCATTGCCTTGGTCAATGACCGACGCCGAGCCTGCGTTGGCGCCAACAGTCAGGACTTTAGTGATCAGGTTGTAGCTGGCGAAGAATGGGTCCGTCCCTGAGTTCGACAAGCCGATGGTCGCGCAATTGGCATCCGGCTTCACGAAGAAGCTGCGAACATTGATTGCCCCGCTGATCAACGGCTGACCAGTCCCATACTGGTAGAAGTTCGTGATAACGCCCGTGCGGGTTACTTTCGACACAGACGAGGCAGTCACGAATGGGGGGATGTCTACAGTCTCCGCTGTGATAGTAGAAGATCCATCTTGCCCGTTCAGCTTATTCCATAGCTCGGAGCCATCCACGAGGTTGACGCGCGCGCTCAGCACTGGCCGCTTCGTAGTGGTTGCCTGAGTCGCATGGTTGCCGCGCCCAGATTTATCCAGGATCTTCCCGACAGGTTGCTCCACTGCTGTCACGGGGACAGTACCGGCCGCATCCTGGAACAAGGTGGACATGTCAGATGGATCGAACCATGCCCCCCGCTCTCCGTTGGAGAACAGAAGGGCATCCATCGAACTGAGAACCCCTTGGGGGATTCGGGCTGCTGCGAGATTCCGGGCAGTCATCAGGAAATCTCCGCACCAAACAGGCTAAACGCCACCGCGCCGTTGACCGCATACACGGTCACTACATCCGTCGCGGCCAGCGTGATGCCCAGGGTGAGCAGCACGCTGTCGTTGGCGTTGATGATGGCGTCGTAGACGAGGTAGTGCTTGTCCGCCAGGGCAGCGCCAGCAGGCCGCACGCTCACGCGATAGGTCGTGGCTGCGAACCCGGTATTGCAGATGCCCAGCGTCGAGCACACCGACTGTGTGGATGCCGGAACTGTGTATAGGGCGATCGCGGTCGCCGCAGCAGGAAGCGCCTGGCCAAGGACTTTGTGGGTAGTGGGCATGTCAGGCGCCGATCAGGAGGAATGGATGGATGGCCGCCTGCGCATTGAGCTGCGCCTGTGCTTTGCCCAGCGCGACCAGCACCGAATCGGAGGCCACGATGGCCGCGCCGTTGGTCGTCACCAGACCGGCCAGCACCAGCGCCAAAGCGTTGTTGAGCACTTCCTTCGGCAACTGGTCGCTGGGCGGCATCTCCTGCAGCCGCGCGGGCGTCGTATCGGTGCGCAGCACCACGGGAAGTCGATCAGCCACTGGTCAATCCCACTTTCACGACGGCGCCGCCGGTGGTTGTCACTGGCAGCAGATAGAGGGAGTCCAACGCCAGCGATACGGCTGTGCCATCGGATTGGTGCACATTCAGCCCAAGCGGTAGACCCGCAATCACGTCACCCGCCGGCAGCTGCTGGTTGCGGCCGCTGCTGCGGACCAGTGGGCGCCGCACTGCCATCACAGCACCACAT
>JAMNYN010000611.1 GCA_023622805.1 Pseudomonadota bacterium
AAGGAGCGAGCGTGCTGGTCCTGGAGCGCGCGCCCGAGAGTGCACGCGGCGGCAACTCGGCCTACACGGGCGGGGCATTTCGCGTGGCCTATGACGGTGAGCAAGACATCTGCCGCCTGGTGGCCGACCTCTCTGCCGACACACTGGCGCAGTCGGATTTCGGCGCCTATCCGGCATCGCAATTCTTCGACGACCTGATAGAGATGAGCGGCATGCGTGCCGACGCCGACCTGGTGGAAGTGCTGGTGAACCGCAGTTTCGACACCTTGCAATGGATGCGCGGCCAAGGCGTGCGTTTCATTCCCATCCATGGCCGCCAATCATTCCTGGTCGACGGCAAGCACAAGTTCTGGGGCGGCCTGACGATAGAAGTCTCGGGCGGCGGCGCCGGCCTGGTGGACGCGCTGTTCAGCCGTGCACAGCGCCAGGGCGTGCGCATTGCCTACGACCACAAGATGACAGAACTGCTGGTCGAAGATGGCGCGGTCTGCGGCGTGGTGGCGGTGCACGCGGGCCAGGTGCGGCAGTTGCGTGCCGATGCCGTGGTGCTCGCGGCCGGTGGCTACCACGCGAACGCCGAATGGCGCGCGCGCTACCTGGGCACGAACTGGGATCTCGCCAAGGTGCGCGGCTCGCGCTACAACACGGGGCTGGCCATACAGGCCGCACTCAACCAGGGCGCACGCGCTGCCGGCCACTGGACCGGCTGCCACAGCGTGTTCTATGACGCCAACGCGCCTGAATTTGGCGATCCGGCACTGCTGAACCAGCAAAAAAACTATTTCAACCTCGGGGTGGTGGTCAATACCCTGGGCGAGCGTTTCGTCAACGAAGGCGAGAACTTCCGCAACTACACCTACTCCCGCATGGGGGCTGCCATGCTCAAGCAGCCCGGCAGCCGGGGTTGGCAGATTTTCGAAGCCCAGGGCGCTGCCCTGCTGCCCGACGAGTACCGCGTGCGCCATGCCACGCGCTACCAGTCCGACACGCTGGAAGGCCTGGTCGCACAACTCGAAGGCGTCAACAAGGCACAGCTGCTGCGCACCCTGCGCGAATTCAATGCCGCCGTCGACCGCAGCGTGCCCTTCAATCCGGCCGTGCTCGACGGGCGCAGCACCCGCGGCTTGCCCATAGACAAAACCCATTGGGCGCTGCCGCTGGAGCAAGGTCCCTTCGTGGCCTTTGAAGTCAGCTGCGGCATCACCTGCACCTATGCCGGGCTGTCGATCACGCCCCAGGCCCAGGTTCTGGACGAGGAAGGCCGGACCATGCCCGGCCTCTACGCCGCGGGCGAGATGGTCGGCGGCCTCTACTACAACAAATACCCGGGCGGCGCCGGCTTGACCTCGGGTTCCGTGTTCGGCCGTATTGCGGGCACCCAGGCTGCGCTCCACGGCCGCGCGCCATAGCCTCCCGCTGCCACGGCCAGCAGAATTCCGTGGCCGGCGAACGCATCAACGACCACGCGTTCGCCCGGCATTGAATCTTGACCCGCCTGGCGGCGTCGACAATCCGCCAGCGCCTCCAGACCACGCTTTTCTTTCACCGATATTCCCAAGGCTCCCCATGCGCGTCACGTGTCCAAGCCCCTTTCTCCGGTCCCAATGGGCCCTGACTCGCCGACGCATGCTGCTGCTGGCGGGCCTGGCATGGGCCACCTCGGCCGCTTGGGCGCAAGCCCCGTCCTACCCCCAGCGCCCCATCAGAATCGTCGTGGGCTATCCCGCAGGCGGCGCATCGGACGTGGCGGCGCGCATCATCGGACACAAGCTGTCGGAGCGCCTGGGCCAGCCGGTGGTGATCGAGAATCGCCCGGGGAGCGCCGGCAACCTGGGCGCAGACGCCGTGGCAAAGGCCCCTGCCGATGGCTACACGCTGCTGCTCGGGACCATTTCTCTGGCGGTCAATCCCAGCCTCTACCCCAAGATGAGCTATGACCCCATCAAGGATTTGCGCGCCATCGGCATGATTTCCTCGACGCCTTTCCTGCTGGTCGTCAACGCCCAGTCACCCTACAAGACCGTGGCCGACCTGCTCGACGCGGCGCGCAAGACCCGGCAGTCCGGAGAAATCAACTACGCCACGGCCGGCAACGGCTCGGGCTCCCATCTTTTCACCGAGCTGCTGGCCAGCACGGCCCATATCGCACTGACCCACATCCCCTACAAGGGGGCCGCCCCGGCGATGAATGATGTGCTGGGGAATCAGGTGCCGCTGACCTTCGACAACATCATCACCACGCTGCCGCTGGTCAAGAGCGGCAAGCTCAGGGCCCTGGCCGTCAGCACCCGCAAACGCTCGCGCGTCGCCCCGGACATTCCCACGCTGGACGAAAGCGGCGTGGC
>JAMNYN010000665.1 GCA_023622805.1 Pseudomonadota bacterium
AGCGGTGGCAGCAACCACGATGGTGTATTCCATGGCGCCGGCTTGTTCCAGCGAGCGCACCACGTTCTTGACCGACGAAGCCTTCTGGCCGATCGCAACGTAGATACACGTCACGCCCTGGCCCTTCTGGTTGATGATCGCGTCGATGGCCACGGCAGTCTTGCCGGTCTGACGGTCACCAATGATCAGTTCGCGCTGGCCGCGGCCCACGGGAACCATCGAGTCGATCGACTTGATACCGGTTTGCAGCGGCTGGTCCACCGACTGACGTGCGATCACGCCAGGAGCAACCTTTTCGATCACGTCGGTCATCTTCGCATTGATCGGGCCCTTGCCGTCAATGGGGTGACCCAGAGCGTTCACCACGCGGCCGATCAGCTCGGGGCCGACTGGCACTTCCAGAATACGGCCCGTGCACTTGACGGTGTCGCCTTCGGAAATGTGGGTGTACTCACCCAGAATCACGGCGCCGACGGAGTCGCGCTCGAGATTCAGGGCCAGGCCGTAGGAAGGCTGGCCGTCCGCGGTTGCGGGGAATTCCAGCATTTCGCCTTGCATCACGTCCGACAGGCCGTGAACGCGCACGATACCGTCCGTCACCGACACCACGGTGCCCTGGTTACGGATATCGGCGCTGGCAGCCAGACCTTCGATGCGGCTCTTAATCAGTTCAGAAATTTCTGCGGGATTGAGTTGCATGACTCTTTCCTTCTTTCTTTGTTTAGCCGAGACCTCAGCGCGGTTAGGCAGTGAGGGCCGCTTTCATTTGTTCCAGACGGGCCTTGACCGAGGTGTCGAGCACTTCGTCACCCACGACTACGCGAATGCCACCGATCAGCGACTCATCGGGCTGAACGGTGAGATTGAGCTTGCGGCCAAAACGCTTTTCCAACGAAGCGCTGAGCTCCGTCAGTGCGGCAGGCTCGATGGGGAAGGCGCTGTACACCACCGCATCCGAAGAGCCCGCGAGCCGGTTGACGAGACCACGAAACTGGTCTGCAACCTCGGGCAGCGCGTTCACGCGGCCGTTCTCAATGATGACACGCAGGAAATTACGAGCGGCATCGGGGAGTGCCGAACGGGCGACACCCGTGAAAACGTCGAGCAGTTGCTCTTCGCTCACCTTGGGGTTGTCGGCCAGTTGGCGCAATTGCGAATCGGCGGCGACCGCCGCCAATTCCTCCACCCAGGCGACTGTGCTGTTCAAATCCGCACCGGTTTCGGTGCTGGCTTTGAACAGAGCTTCAGCGTAAGGACGGGCAATGGTGGCGAGTTCAGCCATGTTTGCTTTTCCTTACAGCTCAGTCTTGAGGCGGTTCAGCAGGTCTGCATGAACGCCGGCATTGACTTCCTTGCGGAGAATCTGCTCGGCGCCCTTGACGGCCAGCGCAGCGACTTGCTCACGCAAGGCCTCGCGGGCTTGGATCACTTGCTGCTCGGCTTCTACGCGGGCTGCAGCAACCAACTTGTTGCCTTCCTCAGTCGCACGTGCCTTGGCTTCTTCGATGATGGCCTGGGCGCGGCGATCGGCGTCCGCAAGCCGCGATGTCGTCTCGTTGCGCGTCTGGGCCAGTTCCTGCTCGACACGCTTGTTGACGGCGGTCAGTTCGGATTTGGCCTTGTCGGCAGCGGAGAGGCCATCGGCGATTTTCTGGGCTCGTTCATCCAAGGCCTTCGCGATCGGGGGCCACACGAATTTCATCGTGAACAGCACCAGGATCAAGAAGACGATGGCCTGAACGAACAGGGTCGCATTGATACTCACGGCAACACCTTTCTATGTGGGCGTTGAAGGAAGCTTAGACCAGCGCGAAGGGGTTGGCGAAAGCGAACAGCAGAGCGATAGCCACGCCGATCAGGAAAGCTGCGTCGATCAGACCAGCCAAGATGAACATCTTGGTTTGCAGTTCGTTGATCATTTCAGGCTGGCGAGCGGAAGCTTCCAGGAACTTGCCGCCCATCAACGCGATGCCGATCGAAGCGCCGATAGCGCCCAGACCAACGATCAAACCACAAGCCAGAGCGACGAGACCGAGAATGTTTTCCATGATGACTCCTGAGGATTAAAAAAGTGAAGGGAAAGAAAGAAAAGGTCAGTGGGCTTCATGTGCCTGGCCGAGATAAATCAGCGTCAGCATCATGAAAATGAAGGCCTGCAGGGTGATGATCAGAATGTGGAAGATCGCCCAGATAGAACCTGCAATGATGTGCCCCACGGGGAGCAACACACCAGAGAGCGACATGGCAGCCGCACCACCCATCAGGGCAATCAGCATAAATACCAACTCACCAGCGTACATATTGCCAAACAGTCGCATGCCATGCGAGACGGTCTTGGCAACGTATTCGATGATCTGCATCAGCAGATTCACAACGCCGAGGATCACGGCGAAGAAAGGATTCTTGCTGGTGCCGAAAGGCGCGGTCACCAGTTCGTGGGCCCAGCCACCGGCGCCCTTGATCTTCACGCTGTACCAGAAGCACAGCAGCAGAACGGCAAAAGCCAGACCCAGGGTGGTCGAGAGGTCGGCCGTAGGCACGACGCGCAGAACCGCGTGGCTGTCACCCGTGGCGCCCTGCCACAGCACGGGCAGCAGGTCGACAGGCAGCATGTCCATGGCGTTCATGGCGAAGATCCAGACGAACACCGTCAATGCCAGAGGCGCAATGAACTTGCGGCTTTCGGCATTGTGGATGTTGGCCTTGGCCTGGTTGTCGACCATTTCGACCATCATTTCCACGGCCGCCTGGAAGCGACCGGGAACGCCGGAAGTTGCCTTGCGGGCAGCCAGCCAGAGAACAAACAGGGCCAGACCACCAACGATCAAACCGACGATCACGGAGTCATAGTTGACCACCGAGAAATCGACGATTTTCGTCTGCTTGATGTTCTGAAGATGCTGCAAGTGGTGAACGATGTATTCACTTGCAGTTGGTGCGTGCGCGTCTGCGGCCATCGGACAACTTCTCTCAATATCAATCGGTTTTTCGGACACCGGAACGCCGCATGAGCAGCGCAATCCAGTACGTTTTCATCGTGACTACCATGCCGGCCAGCAACGCCAACCAGCTCAAACCTGCAACCAGCTTCGGAGCCATCGCCAGCATGGCGATGCACAACATCAGCTTGGCCAATTCCCAGCCAAAAAATCCAACCATCGCCGCCCCTGCATGGGGCGCCGCCTGCTGACGGACCAGACCGCGCGCAAAAAGCGCTGCGGGCAACACCACCGCCAGGGCGCCATAGGCAGCCGACCAGCCCACATGGGCCTTGCCGCTCACCAGCCACGCCAGCAACGACACCACGCCACCCACCAGCACCTGCCCCCCCACCACACGCCACGGCGACACGGGCGGGTTACGCCGGCGCCACTCCTGCGCTTCTTCGGCAGTCAGGGGGTTGAAGTCGGATTCTTCGGCCTCAGCTTCAGTCTCGGGTGCGTATTTTTTCATTGTGTAGCGCCCCGTCGCAAACTGAAACTTTTACAAAGCCTCTGATTATAAGTAAAAACCCCTGCCGTAAGATAGGGGTTGTTACTGGTATGGCCAATTTTACCTTGCGCCAGCGGTCATCCGCTTGACATACAACAATGCGGCTAAGCCTTTGCCACGCATAGGCTTTTTCTGCGAAAAAAGCCTGCCAAAACAGCGAAACGTTACCGCAAAATTAGCGGTTTCGACAAGGTATTAACCTTTGAAAGTCTCAGCCATGACAGCGTCATCTTCCCTCCCCCCTTCCGCCTCCATCGACACGGCCGCAGGCGACGGCAGCGACCCGCGCAAGGAGTCGCTGATCGAGTACCCCTCGCTGTTTCCGATCAAGGTCATGGGGCTCAAACACGACAACCTGGTCTCGGTGATCACCGGCATTGCCCACCAGTTCGACCCGACGTTCGACGCTTCCACCATCGAGCTGCGCCCCAGCAGCACCGGCAAATACCTGGGCGTGACCATCACCGTCACGGCCACCAGCCGCGAGCAACTCGACAACCTGTACAGGGCTCTGACCTCGGATCCCCACGTCAAAGTGGTTCTGTGAACGTGTCTAGCATCGCGCTGGACACGCGCCTGCTCGGCCGCACCGACTACCAGGCCGCCGTGCAGGCCATGCAGGACTTCACGCAGCAGCGCACGACGGACACGCCCGATGCGCTGTGGCTTTGCGAACACGCGCCGCATTTCACCCAGGGACTGGCCGGCAAATCCGACCACGTGCTCATGCCTGGCGACATTCCCGTCGTGGGCACCAACCGCGGCGGCCAGGTCACCTACCATGGCCCGGGCCAGGTCGTGGCCTATCCGCTGCTGGACCTGCAGCGCCGGGGCTACTTCGTCAAGGAATACGTCTACCGCCTGGAAGAGGCCGTGATCCGTACGCTGGCCCATTTCGACGTCACCGGCCACCGCGTGGCGGGCGCGCCCGGCATCTACGTGCGCCTGGACGACCCGCGCAGCCACGCCATGCTGGAGCAGCGCCCCCAGCACCAGACACCGGGCAGCGCGGCGCCGCAGCCCGACTTCACGGGCCTGGGAAAGATCGCCGCGTTGGGCATCAAGGTCAGCCGCCATTGCACCTACCACGGCCTGGCGCTGAACGTCGCCATGGACCTAGAGCCCTATTCGCGCATCAACCCTTGTGGCTATGCCGGGCTGCCCAGCGTGGATCTTTCTACAATCGGAGTCCAGACAACCTGGGACGAGGCTGCGCATGTGCTTGGCCGACAGCTGGAAATCCGGCTCGCCCCCTGATAACTAAGAGCCATGAGCACCACAGACGTCGTTCGCGAAGCACAGTCCGCAGCCACCTACAACCCGCTGGCCAAGCAAAAGGCCGCGGCCAAGCTGTCGCGCATTCCCATCAAGGTCGAGCAGGGCGAAGTGCTCAAGAAGCCGGAGTGGATCCGCGTCAAGGCCGGCTCGCCCACGACCCGCTTCTACGAAATCAAGGACATCCTGCGCGAAAACAAGCTGCACACGGTCTGCGAGGAAGCCAGCTGCCCCAACATCGGTGAATGCTTCGGCAAGGGCACGGCCACGTTCATGATCAGGGGCGACAAGTGCACGCGCCGCTGCCCGTTCTGCGACGTGGGCCATGGCCGCCCCGATCCCCTGGATGTCGACGAACCGCTGAACCTGGCCAAGACCATTGCCCAGTTGCGCCTCAAGTACGTGGTGATCACCAGCGTGGACCGCGATGACCTGCGCGACGGCGGCAGCGGCCATTTCGTCGAATGCATCAAGAACATCCGCGAACTGTCGCCAACAACGCAGATCGAGATCCTTGTGCCCGACTTCCGCGGCCGCGATGACCGCGCGCTGGAAATCCTCAAGTCAGCTCCGCCCGACGTGATGAACCACAACCTCGAAACCGCGCCGCGCCTGTACAAGGAAGCACGCCCCGGTTCCGACTACCAGTTCAGCCTGAACCTGCTGAAGAAATTCAAGGCCTTGCACCCGAACGTGCCCACCAAGAGCGGCATCATGGTCGGCCTGGGCGAGACGGACGAGGAAATCCTGCAGGTGATGCGCGACATGCGCGCCCACGACATCGACATGCTGACCATAGGCCAGTACCTCTCGCCATCGAACAGCCATCTGCCGGTGCGCCGCTACGTGCACCCCGACACATTCAAGATGTTCGAGGAAGAAGCCTACAAGATGGGCTTCAGTCACGCGGCTGTCGGCGCCATGGTGCGTTCGAGCTACCACGCCGACGAGCAGGCCCACGCCGCGGGCGTCTGAGATTGCACCGCGCATGAAAAGGCTGCTTCGGCAGCCTTTTTTTTCGCCAATCCACTCCAGAAACGACAAAGCCTTCCAAAGGAAGGCTTGCGTCAGAAGCGTCATCAAAAAAATGCCTGGCTAACCGGCGAACCGCTGGCTGGCAAAAAACGACTGAAGGCTTAACAGGCCTACGAGTCGCCCCACGATGAAACTGAGTTGACTGAGCACCTTTCCCACCAGGAGCAGTGCCAGCCAGTGCTCGAATCATACAACACAAATGAGAAGCAATCTCAATTAAATAAAAAATAACGTCACATCGCGATGCGGTGGCGCCCAGTGCGTCGTTTTAAGCGCTTTCCGGAACTTCGCTGGCAGCACCGGTCTCGAGCATGGCCGCCGGGTCGTCAGCCTCGACGACCGCCTGCGCCCAGGCCGCGAGCTGGCCGGCATCGGCGCGCAAGACTTCCTGCTTCACCGCCAGGATTTGCGCCGGGTGCATGGAAAAGCTGCGCAGCCCCAGGCCCAGCAGCAGGCGCGTCATGGCCACGTCGCCTGCCACTTCGCCGCACACGCAAACGCTTTTGCCTTGGCGCCGCCCTTCGGCGATCACGTCGGCCACCAGGCGCAGCACCGCCGGGTGCAGGGGATCGTACAAATGCGCCACGGCTTCGTCCGCACGGTCGATGGCCAGCGTGTACTGGATCAAATCGTTGGTGCCGATGGACAGAAAGTCGAAGAAGCGCAGGAACATCCGCACCATCATCGCCGCAGCAGGAATCTCTATCATCGCGCCCAGCTGCACGGCGCCATAGGCCATGCCGCGGGCATCGAGTTCCGCCCGGGCCAGGGCCACCTGGGCCAGCGTCTGCTCGATTTCACGCTGATGGGCCAGCATGGGAAACAGCAGGCTCACCGGCCCGTGCACGGCCGCCCTCAGCACGGCGCGCAACTGGGTGCGGAACATGGCCGGATCGGCCAGGCTCCAGCGGATGGCCCGCAGACCCAGCGCGGGGTTGAGCGAATATTCCTTGGCCTGGCCCTTGTCCAACGGTTTGTCCGCGCCTACGTCGATGGTGCGTATGGTCACGGGCAGGCCCTGCATGCCCTCCACGGCCTGGCGGTAGGCCTGGTACTGCTCTTCCTCCCCAGGCAAGGGGCTATCGCGCCCCATGAACAGGAATTCACTGCGAAACAGCCCCACACCCTGCGCTCCGGCCAGCAAGGCCGCGGGGCCGTCACCGGGCTGCTCGATGTTGGCCAGCAACTCGACGGCCTCGCCATCCAGCGTCACTGCGGGCGTATGCCGCAAACGCGCCAGGCAGGCCCGCTCAAGCGCGTTCTCTTGCTGACGCACTTCGTACTCGGCCAGAATCTGCGGCGAAGGATCGACGATCACCACGCCGGCGTTGCCGTCGATGATCAGCCAGTCGTCCTGGCGCACCAATTGGCTGGCCGCGCGCGCGCCGACCACGGCCGGAATGTCCATGCTGCGCGCGACGATCGCGGTGTGCGAAGTCTTGCCGCCCACGGCCGTCACAAAACCCACGAACACACTGCTTTTGAAATGCAGCATGTCGGCCGGCGACAGGTCCTGCGCCACCAGGATCAAGGGCACTTCGGGAGTCGCTCCAGGCAAGGCCGCTGCCGTCTTGCGCGGCGATGCCACCGGGCTGGCCACGCCTTTCATGTGGCGCAGAATGCGGTCCACCACCTGCTCGAGATCGGCCTTGCGCTCGCGCAGGTAGTCGTCCTCCATCTCATCGAACTGACGAGAAATGGCCTCCAGCTGCGTTGTGAGCGCCCACTCTGCGTTGTAAAGGCGCTCGCGAATCCAGTGCTCGACGCCGTGCACCAGCGATTCATCCTGCAGCAGCATCAGGTGCACGTCGAGCAGCGCATCCAGCTCTGCCGGCGCATCATGCGGCATCTCGGTCTGCAGGCGCTGCAGCTCTTCGATCACCGCGTGGCGCGCCGTGCGGGCGCGCACGATCTCCGCCGGCACTTCGGCCGGGCCAATGAAATAGTGCAGCACTTCGATGCGACTCGAAGCCACCAGCACCGCCCGCCCGATGGCAATGCCCCGGGAGACCGCCAGGCCGTGAATTGCAAATGTCATCCGGACTGTCCTTCAGTCAGTCTGGCGCGCTACCGCAGCAGCGCAACCAACTCATTGGCCTTCGCCAAACTTGTCTTGAATCAACGCCAGCAGCGCATCCATGGCTTCCTGCTCCTGCTCGCCGTTGGTTTCCAGCTCTACCTGCGTGCCTATGCCTGCGGCCAGCATCATCACGCCCATGATGCTTTTGGCATTGATGCGCCGCTCCCCCTTGGTCATCCACACTTCGCAGGGATAGCTGCCCGCAAGTTTGGTGAGTTTGGCCGATGCCCGCGCGTGCAGACCCAATTTATTGATGATGGTTGTTGTGGTCTTGATCATGGAGGGGAACAGGGATTCAGATTCTGCAAGGGAGCGTCGCCGACGGCCACCACTCCCTGGGTGCCGCCGGCGATCGCCCGTTCGGCAACGGTTTCCAGCGTCTCATTGCGATAGCACACGGCCCGCAGCAGCATGGGCAGGTTGACGCCCGCGACCAACTGCGCCGCCCGACCGGACACCAGGCGCTGGGCTACGTTGCAAGGCGTGGCGCCCAGCACATCCGTGAGCACCAGCACGGGCTCGCCCCCCTCGCCCAGCAAGGCGCGCGCGCGCGCCAGCGAAGCTTCGGGGCTTTCCTCTGCCGGCACATCCAGTGCCAGCACATCGGCAGCGCTGTCGGCAAATACGTGCAGCGCACACTCCCGCAGCGCCTGGGCCAGCGGAGCGTGGGTGATGAGGAGAATGCGCGTTTTCATGGAACAACCATAGGAGGTACGGCATTATGGCTCTCAGCCGCCCTTCCCTGGCAAACCGGACGCAGGCGGCACGTCTGGTACATTGCGACAAGTCATGGAAAAGCGCGAACTTTTGCCCTATCCCGCACTCATAACCCTCAACCGCTGAATTCTCGGCAGCTTTGGGCACAATCGACACATGGCAATCAAAACATGGATCGCGGGCGTGGCGCTCGCCGCCGTCGCGGGCATCGGCGGCTTCATCTACCTGGGCGCGGGCACCAGTCCGGCACCGGCGTCGACGTTCGTGCTGCTCGACGGCAGCCAGCACACCACGGCCGACCTGAAGGGCAAGGTCACCCTGGTCAACTTCTGGGCCACCAGCTGCACCACCTGCGTGGCGGAGATGCCCGAGATCATCGCCACCTACAACAAATACCAGGCCAAGGGCTTCGAGACCATGGCCGTGGCCATGAGCTACGACCCGCCCAGCTATGTGGTGAACTTCGCGCAAAGCCGCCAGCTGCCGTTCAAGGTGGCCATAGACAATACCGGCAAGGTCGCCCAGCAATGGGGCGATGTGAAGCTCACGCCGTCGACCTTCATCGTCAACAAGCGCGGCGAAATCGTCAAAAGCTATGTGGGCGCACCCAACTTCCCCGAGCTGCACCAGCTGATCGAAAAGCTGCTGGCCGAGACCTGAGTTTTCCGCAGTCCGGCTGACGAAAAAACGCCCGCTGGCTTTTGGCCGCGGGCTTTTTTTTGTTCGCGGATCAGCGATTGCGGAAACTGTCGTGGCATGCCTTGCAGCTGCCGGCCGTGGCGCCGAATGCAGCCTTCAGACTGGCCAGATCGCCCTGCTTCGCGGCAGCCGCCAGCTTGACGGCTTCGCCTTCGAGCTTGCTGGCATGATCCTTGAACTTGGCGTTTTCCGTCCAGATGCTGGGCTTGGCCTTGCCGCCTTCAGTGCCTGGACCAAAGCCCGCCCAAGGCAGCTTGGACATGAACAGCACCACTTCGGCACTGTCCTGGGCCGCCTTGGCATCAAACGGCACCGCACCCTTGGACATGGCGCCCAGGCGGCCGAAATGCTCGCCCATCACCGCAAGTGCGGCCTGGCGATAATGGATGGCATCCTCCGCCTTGGCGAATTGGGCCGCCGCAGGCAGGCTCAGGGTGGCGGAGAAGGCCGCAAGGGCCAGGACGCTGATTACTTTCATGGGACTTCCTTTGTGGTGGCACGCAAAAACCTCAATCACAGCGTAGGATTATCCAGGATGGCCGGCGGGTCGCGCCAGCCCCTGTTGCATCCTTCACCCAGCGCCACATTCGCTATCCTTGGCGACTGAAACCATCCACCGCCAACGCCTTGCACCGCACTGACATGCTCCATACCGTCCGCATCTGGGATCTTCCAACCCGCCTGTTCCACTGGGCACTGGCTGCCAGCACCGTGGCCATGATCATCACCGCCAAGATCGGCGGCAATGCCATGCTCTGGCATCTGCAACTGGGCCAGGTCGTGCTGGCACTGCTGCTGTTCCGGCTGGTCTGGGGCTTCGTCGGCGGACGCTGGTCGCGTTTTCGCCAGTTCTTGCACTCACCACGCCGGCTGCTGAACTACCTGCGCGGCCAGCACCGCACCGAAGACCACGCCGGCCACAGCCCGCTGGGGGCACTGTCGGTGTTTGCCATGCTGGCCGTTCTGCTCGCCCAGGTGGGCACGGGCCTGTTCAGCGATGACGCCATCTTCTTTGCCGGCCCCCTGAGCACCCGGGTGTCCGGGGACATCGTCGATGCCGCCACCCGCTGGCATGCCGAACTCGGCCAATACCTGCTGCTGGCATTGCTGGGCCTGCACCTGCTGGCTGTCGCCTACTACGCATTGGTGCGCCGCCGCCCCCTGGTGCGCGCCATGCTCACAGGCGACCGCGAGCTGCCCCTGCCCCTGCCGCCCGCCGCGGACAATGCCCGGCACCGCCTGCTCGCCCTGGCCATCGCCCTGCTCTGTGCAGCCTGCTCCTGGGGCATCGGTAGCCTGGCAGGGGTTTGACGCCTTCACCCCAAGGTCCACATCCGGCTACACTGGGGGTTCCGTTGTTTTTGCGCTCCGCCTGTGGACAAGCCTTCTGTGGCCCTGCTGGCAGCGAATTTTCCGCAAGATCTGGCCACTGTTCGGCAGATCTTCCAGGAATACGCTGACAGCACGGGCATTGACCTGCATTTTCAGAACTTCGCGGCCGAGCTGGCCCACCTGCCCGGCGAATACGCGCCGCCGCGCGGGCAATTGCTGCTGGCCACCGTCGACGGTGCGCTGGCCGGTTGCTGCGCACTGCGGCCGCTGGACACCAGCGACTACCCGAACGCCGCCGAAATGAAGCGCCTGTACGTGCGCCGGGCCTTCCGCGGCTTCGGCCTGGGTCGCGAACTTACAGCGGCCATGCTCGACCTCGCGCGCCAGTCTGGCTACGACTGTGTGCTGCTCGACACCCTGGACGACATGGAAGCAGCGCGCGCGCTCTACACCGAACTCGGCTTCGAGGAAATCCCGCCCTACTACTTCAATCCCATGGCCGGAGCCCACTACCTCAAGGCAGATCTGTTCTGAGCCGCTGGCGCGTGCATCGTTAGCCAAAAAAAAAGAGCGCCAGGCGCTCTTTTTCATTTTCCGCATCAGGCGGCGCGCTATACGCGCCCGGGGCAGAAGCAGACCGATCAGGCCTTGACTTGTGCCAGCATAGTGGCGGCGTCGCTGACTTCGAACTTGCCGGGGCCTTCGACGTTCAGCGTGACGACCTTGCCGTCCTTGACCAGCATGGAGTAACGGTTGCTGCGCAGACCCAG
>JAMNYN010000411.1 GCA_023622805.1 Pseudomonadota bacterium
ATTTCGAGCGCGTGCACTCGCCGTCCATCATCGCCACGCTGGCCTGCTGGTGCATCATGTACGCCACCGTGCTGTTCTTCTCGGTGCTAGAGCAGCGCCTGGCGCTGCACGCCCTGCTGATCGCCGTCTTCGTCTCGGTGACCGCGCCCATCACCACGATTTTCCTGATGCGCGCGGCGCTGTTCCGGGCCAGGCGTACCGGCCAGGATGTGCCCGCGTCCGTCAGCAGCGTCGTCCCCAGCGACCCGGCGCATCCGGACAACCGGTACTGATCCACGGACGACGCCATGCTGCAGGTTCTTGCCATCTGCATGGGCGCCAGCCTCGGGGCCCTGGCGCGCTGGCGCCTGGGACTGTGGCTCAGCGTCGGCCACAGCCTGCCCTGGGGCACGCTGGCCGCCAACCTGGTGGGCGGCTACCTGATAGGCATCTGCGTCGCCGTCTTCAATGCCTTGCCGCAACTCGACCCGGTGTGGCGCCTGACCCTGATCACCGGCTTTCTGGGCGCGTTGACCACGTTTTCCAGCTTTTCGGCCGAAGTCATCGCCATGCTCCAGCACCAGCGCTATGCGGCGGCACTGGGCTGGACCAGCGTGCATGTGCTGGGCTCGCTGGCCATGACAGTGGCCGGCATCGCCAGCACCCAGACGCTGTGGCCGCGCCACCTCTGAGCTATGAGTTTGTGAGCGTATAGTGGCTTAAACAAGGGTCCGGCTGTGCAGCTGGCCCGCATCCCGCCATCCCTTTGCCGCCTTGGCTTTCACTTGATCGAGGACACATGCAAGTTTCCAACCCCCTGTCTGAAACCGACCTGGCCGACGCCTGGGCCCAATTGCACGACCAGGCCCACAACGGCAGCGCACTGCAAGCCAACTCCCATCGCCTGGCCTTTGCCGACCCGGAATTCATGTTCCGTCGCGAAACCCGCGGCATCCGCATGCAGCTCGAACTACTCAAGCCCGACCTGACTCAGCAAGAGCACGGTATCGAGAACACGATCGTGGTCTACGGCAGCGCACGCTTTGTCGATCCAGAGCAGGCGGCCGCCCAGCTCGAGGAAGCCCAGGCCAGCGGCGATGCGCAGCGCATCGCCCAGGCACACCAGGCAGTGCGCAACGCCCAGCGCTACGACCAGGCCCGCCAGTTCGCGCGCATCGTCGCCACCGACAGCCTCAAGCAGTCACCGCAAGAGCGCCTCTACATCTGCACCGGCGGCGGCCCCGGCATCATGGAAGCCGCCAACCGCGGCGCCCATGATGTGGGCGTGCCCAACATCGGCATGAACATCGCCCTGCCCCATGAGCAGAACGGCAACCGTTTCATCACGCCCGAACTGAGCTTCAAGTTCCACTACTTTGCCCTGCGCAAGATGCATTTCATGATGCGCGCCAAGGCCCTGGTGGCCTTCCCCGGCGGCTTCGGCACCTTGGATGAACTGTTCGAAGTGCTGACCCTGGTGCAAACGCACAAGACGCAGTCCGTGCCGGTGATCCTGTTCGGCTCCGAGTTCTGGAAAAAGCTGATCAACTTCGACCTGCTGATCGAAGAAGGCACGATTTCGGCCAAGAATCTGGAACTGTTCCACTACACCGACGACCCGGCCGAAGCCTGGGCGCTGATCAAGAAGTACAACGAGAGCGGTGCTTACATGGCGTAAACCGCCCTGAAGCGGTTCAAGGCGGCAACTGCGCCGCCTGCGCCTTGTCCCCGGCCTGGCCCAGACGCCAGGCCGCGCGCACTCCCGCGCTCACGCCCACACCCACGGTCCAGAACAGCGCCGAAATCCCTATCACGCCCCCGGCCGCGCCAAACAGCATGGGCATGACCACGCTCGAGGCATTGATCGCCATCAGCCGCAGGCCCAGCGCCTCGCCCTGGCGGTGCTGGGGCGTGATCTGGTGCAGCATGCTCATCACCATGGGCTGTACCGAGCCCAGAGAAAAGCCCAGCAGCACCGAGCACAGACCCATGGTCAGCACGCTGTTCGTGAACGGGTAGACGATGAAAATGCAGGCGGTGACCACCATCGCACAGGCGATGACCGCGCCTTCGCGCAGCCGGTCCGCGACCAGCGGCATCAGCAGGCGGATCGCCGCCGCCGCTATGGCGAACAGGCCCAGCAGCGTACCGATGACCGAAGCACTCATGCCGCGCTCGTGGCCCAGCAGCGGCAGCACAAAGGTATGCACATCCCAGCTCGCCGACTGCAGCCAGTTGACGATCAGCACCATGCGAAACGCCGGGTCGTTGAGCAGGTCCCAGGCGCGTTGCGTGCCCGTGCCTGCCGGACGCGGGGCCAGCGGCGTTTCCGGGGTGTTGCGCACCCACAGCCAGGCGCAGAT
>JAMNYN010000579.1 GCA_023622805.1 Pseudomonadota bacterium
CAACAGGCCGAAGCCCAGTCAATTGGCTGGTTGTCACGCTTCTTTTTGAACGTTATGCCGTTCTGATTTTTCCGAGAATGGACAGCTATGAAAGCACTGTCCAGGCTCCTAAAATTGCGCCCCGCCCACATCGCGTTCTGGGCGATTGCCACGGGCGCAGCCTGCCTGGCTTTGCCAGCCCAGGCCTTGCGCATCAAAGAGGTTGCCGCCGTCCAAGGCGTACGCAGCAACCAACTCACCGGCTACGGCCTGGTCGTCGGCCTTGATGGCACTGGCGACCAGACCACGCAAATGCCCTATACCAAGCAGGCGTTGGCCAACTACCTGCAGCAAATGGGCATCACGCTGCCAGCCACCGGCAACTCCAGCCAGCTGCAGCTCAAGAACGTCGCGGCGGTGATCGTCACCGCCGAGCTGCCGGCCTTTGCCCAGCCCGGCCAGATGATAGACATCAACGTCTCCTCCATGGGCAACGCCAAGTCGCTCAAGGGCGGCACGCTGGTGGCCACGCCTTTGCGCGGTGCCGACGGCGAAATCTACGCCCTGGCCCAGGGCAATATGGTGGTCGGCGGCGCCGGCGCCTCCCAGGGCGGCTCCAAGGTACAGATCAACCATCTGAGCGCCGGACGCATCCCGCAGGGCGCACAGGTCGAACGCGCCGTGCCGACACCGCTCAACGAAGGCAGCACCATTCAACTGGGCCTGAACGCCACCGATTTCCAGACCGCCGACAAGGTGGTGCGCGCCATCAACCAGAAGCTGGGCCAGGGCACGGCCACGGCACTCGACGGCCGCACCGTCGAAGTCAATGCCCCCACCCAGCCCGGCGCGCGCGTGCGCTTCATTGCCCAGCTCGAAGAGCTGCCCATCGAAGCCTCGACGCCCGCGGCCAAGGTGGTGATCAATGCGCGCACCGGCTCCATCGTGCTCAACCAGGCCGTGACGCTGGGCGCCTGCGCCATCGCCCACGGCAACCTGTCCATCACCATCAGCTCCACCCCGGTGATCAGCCAGCCCAACGCGCTGTCGCGGGGCGAGACCGTGGTCGCGGAAAAGACCAGCATCCAGATCCGGCAGGAGCCGGGCAACATAATCCGCGTACCGGCTTCGCCCCAGCTCACCGATGTGGTCCGCGCCCTCAACGCGCTGGGTGCCACGCCCCAGGACCTGCTGGCCATCCTGCAGGCCATCAAGGCCGCCGGCGCCCTCAATGCCGAGCTGGAGGTGATATGAACCTGTCACTCAATTCCACCACTGCCATGGGCAGTTCCAACGCGCTGGCGGCCGACGCCCGCGCGCTCAATGCGCTCAAGTTCGAAGCCGGGCAGAACAATCCCGAAGCCGTGCGCGAGACCGCCAAGCAGCTGGAATCGCTGTTCATGCGCGAAATGATCAAGAGCATGCGCGAGGCGACGATGAAGTCCGGCCTGCTCGACGGGGCACAGGGCGACCTGGGCGCCGACCTGCTGGACCAGCAGCTGTCGATTTCCATGTCCGGCCAGCCCGGCGGACTGGCCGAAGCCATTGCCCGCCAGCTGTCCAAGAGCATGGGCGGCGCCGCCGCGGCCGAAGGCGATGAAGACAGCGCCATGCCGTCGACGCTGAGCCTGGCCGGACGCCAGGGCGGCTTCGCACGCTACGGCGGCTTCGTGCCGCCCTCGCGCGCCGTCGCTGCCGCCGGTCCGGTGAGCGCCTATGCCGCCAACGCACCGTCGCCCCAGGGCCTCAACGAATTCGTGCGCTCGCACGCCGGCGCCGCCGAGCGCGTGGCCCAGGCCAGCGGCATTCCCGCGGCCTACATGCTGGGCCAGGCCGGGCACGAGACCGGCTGGGGCAAGAGTGAAATCCGCAATGCCGACGGCAGCAACTCCTTCAACCTGTTCGGCATCAAGGCCGGCAAGGGCTGGACGGGCAAGGTCGCCGAAATCACCACCACCGAGTACGTCGCCGGCGAACCGCGCAAGGTGGTGGCCAAGTTCCGCGCCTACGACTCGTTCGAGGAATCGTTTCGCGACTACGCCCAGCTCATCAACAACAGCCCGCGCTATGAACAGGCCCGTGCCCAGACCGGGTCCGCCCAGGCCTATGCGAGCGAGCTGCAGAAGGCGGGCTACGCCACCGACCCGCAGTACGCGAACAAGCTCGGCCGCGCCATCGAAAGCACGCAGCGCGTGCGCAGCGGCCAAGCCTAGCAATGAATCACCCCCTGAGCGGCTGCGCCGCTTCCCCCTCTCATCCTTCGGTGGAGGGGGGCGCCCGGCTAAGGGACGACACCGTCGCTGCGGGGCGGCCCTTGCTCGGTGTCCCTGGCCTGGGATACGCCAGTTTCATGGCCGCGGGTGCTGCGTCACACCACGGATAACTAGAGAAGAGATAACGACATGAGCCTCTTGAATGTAGGATCCGGCGCCTTGATGGCCAACCAGATCGCCTTGCAGACCATCGGCAACAACATTGCCAACGCCAACACCCTGGGCTACTCGCGCCAGGGTGTGACCATGAAGGACAACACTGGCCAGAACATGGGCAGCGGCTACATCGGCAACGGTGTGAGCGTGGCGACCATTCTGCGCAACTACAGCGACCTGCTGAGCCGCCAGTCGACCACGGCCGGGTCCATGCAGGCCGCCGATGTGGCGCGCGCGTCCTCGCTGGCCAAGCTGCAGGAAGTGTTTGCCGGCGGCAAAAGCGGCCTGGGCGCGTCGGTCAACGACATGCTCAATGCGTTCTCGGCCGTGGTCAACGCCCCGTCCGACACCACGGCCCGCAACGTGGTGTTGACGCGCATGAGCGAGCTGTCCTCGCGCTTCAAGTCAGCGTCCGCCAGCCTCGACGAGCAGGACTACAGCAACAAGCAGCAGGTGCAGAACGATGTGACGCTGGTCAACAGCCTGGCCGGCCAGATCGCTGCGCTCAACAACCAGATCAGCCGCTCGGTCGCCACCGGGCATACGCCCAACGACTTGCTCGACAAGCGCGATCAGCTGGTGCGCGATATCAACCAGTACGTGCAGACCACCCAGATCGAGGGCGGCGACGGCTCGCTCAATCTGTTCGTCGGCGGCAGCCAGGCGCTGGTGCTGGGTGCCAACGCCTCCCAGCTGTCGGTCAGCGAATCCACGCAATTCCCGGGCAGCGGCCAGCTGTCGCTGTACTTCTCCCAGCCCGGCGGCGAGCCGGTGGAACTCACCTCCCGCATGATGGGCGGCGGCGAAATCGCCGGCCTGCTGAAGTTCAACAACGAAGACCTGGTCGAAGGCCGCAACCTGCTGGGCCGCATGGCCCAGGTCATCAGCACTTCGCTCAACGCGCAACAGCGCCTGGGCTTGACGCTGGACGGCAAGGCCGGCAACCCGCTGTTCTCGCAGATCACCGAGATGCCGGGTTACACCAAGAACCCCAACATCACGGCCTCGGTGAGCTTCGTCGACACCAAATCGACCGCCAACCCCAAGCCGGTACTCGACGGATCGGCCTATGTGGCCTCCGACTACCAGGTCATCTTCGGCGACAACGGCGCCGTCAATCTGGTGCGCATGTCCGACGGCCTGACGCGCAGCTTCGCCGACGTGGACGCCCTGGCCGCGGAAACCGTCGACGGCCTGCAGTTCAATGTCTCCCCGGGCGGCGTCAAGAACGACAGCATCCTGTTCAAGCCGTTCAGCACCGCGGCCGACAAGATGCAGGCCCTGGTGCTGTCGCCCAAGGACCTGGCGGTCTCCAACGCCGTCGCCGCCTCCATCAATCCCGACAACGGCGGCTCGCTGCAGCTGGGCGGCCTCAAGGTCACCGGCGCAGGCATTCCCGACGCGGCTTCGGCAGGCGTGAAGATCGACTTTGCCGTGGACCCGGCGACATCGGTCATCACCTACACCACCAACACCGGCGCCACAGGCACCTATGTGTCCGGCCAGCCCATCAAGATCGACGGCTGGGAAATCACCTTGACCGGCACGCCGCATGCGGGCGACAGCGTCACCGTGGCGAATGCCAAGAGCCCCAATCTGGGCGACGCCTGGACGCGCGACGCGGGCAACGCTTCGGCCTTTCTGGAGCTGCGCGATGCCAAGGTGTTCGACGGCAGCACCAGCCTCAGCGACGGTTTTTCCTCGCTGATCGCCCAGGTCGGCACGCGCACGCAAAGCGCCAAGCTGGCCGCCGACCTGTCGGGCACCATCGCCAGAAACCTCGAGGCCGATCGCACTTCGGTGTCGGGCGTCAACCTCGACGAAGAAGCCGCCAAGCTGCTGCAGTACCAGCAGGCCTATCAGGCCTCCGCCAAGATGCTGCAGATCGCCCAAAGCATTTTTGACAGCCTGATCGCCACGGTCGCACGCTGATTTCCCAGGAGTTCGCAATGAGCAACAACATCTCCCGCCTTAGCACCGCCAACATGTACGACCGCACGGTGAACAACCTCGCCGAGCGTCAGGCCAAGCTCATCAACGTGATGGAAAGCGCCACCTCCGGCAAGCGCGTGCTGCGCGCCAGCGACGACCCCGTGGCGGCCGCACAGGCCGAGCGCGCACGCACGCGCATGACGCGCACCGAAACCGACCAGCGCGCGCTGGACTCGCAAGTCGCCATCATCAAGGACGGCGAATCGACGCTGGGCGCGGCGAACACCGCCTTGCAGGAATTCCGTTCCCTGCTGGTGAATGCCGGCAACGCCACCTATACACAGACCGAACGCGATGCCCTGGTCTCCCAGCTGACTTCGCTGCGCGACCAGGTCGCAGGCTATGCCAACCGCCAGGACAGCAATGGCCTGCCGCTGTTCCGCAGCCTGGGCAGCGCCGAGCAGCCCTTGCAGGGCGGCAGCTTTCTGGGCCAGTCGGGCCAGACCAGCAGCGGCATCAACAACATCGCCAGCACGCTCGACGGCGTCGCCGCCTTCATGAACGTGCCCACCGGCAACGGCGTGCTCGCCGTGAACATGGGTGCGAACAACACCGGCAAGGCCTGGACCGACATCGGCCAGATCATCGACCCGGCGGCCGCCACGGCCGTGACCGGACCCATCGACATCAAGTTCACCGTGGCCGCCGACGGCAGCACCACCTACAGCATAGGCGGCGCCGCGGCCCTGCCCTACAAGTCCGGCGACGCGATTGCCGTGGCCGGAATGAACCTCAAGATCACCGGCACCCCGGCCGATGGCGACAGCTTCACCGTGGCCCCCAGCGAGCGCAGCGACATTTTCAGCGTGCTCGACAAGGCCATCGGCGTGGTGCGCGATGCCGGCAATCCTGACGGCACGACGGCTTCGGGCGCCTTGGCCCACGGCCTGGCCAAGGGGCTGGCGGAGCTCGACTCCGGCATGAACCGCATGCAGACCGTGCGCGGCTTCGCCGGCGATCTGCTCAACCGTGCCGACACCATTGCGGACAACCTCGGTGCACGCGCCCTGCAGCTGGAGACCGACCGTTCCACGGCCGAAGATGTCGACATGTTCGCCGCACTGTCCGAGCAGAAGACCCTGCAGACCGGCTACACGGCGGCCCTGCAGTCCTACGCCCAGATCCAGAAGCTGTCGCTGTTCGACTACATCCGTTAAATCCGTTATCTTCCAACGTCATGGTCCAACCCGCACTCAGCTCCCTGACCCTCGGTTACCGCCCCCTGTGGAATGGCTCCCGCCAGCTCGCGGGAGTGCAGCTGTACCTGGATTCCGACCCTGCATTGGACGCCGACGTACCGCACTTTCTGCGCATCCTGCAGGAGATGTGGACCGACACGGCGCCGCCCCTGCTGCTGTCACCCCAATCGCACCAGCTCCTCATCGCCTTTCTGACCCATGCGCCTGCGGGCAGCCCCTGGGTGGAAGTGCGCGGCGAGTGGCTGGCCGACTCCTCCATCCATGCCCTGGCCCAGAGCGCTTACAAGCGCGGCCTGAAGCTGGTCTGGCGCGGCCAGTTGGGCGATCTGCCCGACGCCGCCACGGCCCAATGGTTTACCAGCAGCCTGCTGAGCCTGACGCCGCACGAATCGCTGGCGCTGCTGCAGCCCGCAAGCCCGACCCTGGCCGGCGCGCTGCTCGACGGCCAGATGTATGAAGACCTGCACAGCCGCGGCCTGCTCGCGCGCTGCCTGGACGAGCACCGTGCGGCCGCCATCGCCGGCTGGCCCACGGAAGACGTGTTGCACAGCCTGCGCAGCCGAGCTGCCCTGCCCCGGCGCCAGCAGGTGCTGGCCCTGATGCAGGCCATCGATGCCGATCAGTCGCTGGAAGTCTTCGAAGCCATCCTGGGCCAGGACCCGGTGCTGGCCTACCGCTTCCTGCTCTATACCAACTCCGCCGGACTGGGTCTGCGCTCCAGCGTCGAGTCCCTGCGCCGGGGCCTGGTGATGCTGGGCTATGGCACGCTGCAGCGCTGGCTCAGCGACCAGTTGCCGCACGCCGACACCGAGCCCGACCTGCACCCGGTGCGCACGGCCATGGTCATGCGCGCCCAGCTCACGGAACGGCTGATCGAAGCCGGCCTGGGCCACGAGCTGCAGCGCGAAGTGTATTTGTGCGGCCTGTTCTCGCAGCTCGACCTGCTGCTGGACGAGCCCCTGGCGGGCTGCCTGCGCCGCCTGCCGCTGTCCGATCGCATCTACCAGGCCATCATCAGCAAGAACGGCCCTTACGCGCCCAGCCTGGCCCTGGCCGAGGCGCTGGAATTGCCGGATGGCAGCACCATCCGTGCGCTGTGCGAGGCCCATGAGCTGGAGCTGGAAACCGTCAACCGCAACCTGCTGCGCATGCTGCGCGATCTGGCGGTAAGAAGCACCCCCTGAGCCGCTTACGTGGCATGGGCCGCCCCGGCTCCCCCCTCTCATCCTTCGGTGGAGGGGGGCGACACCATCGCTGCGGGGCGGCCCTTGCTCGGTGCACCCTTGCTGGGGCGCGCCAGTTTTTCAGGCCGTGGGCGGTGCGAGCACGGGAAGGAACACCGTCTCGTGCCGTTGACACCCCAAAGAAGCTATCCCGCTCGCCACCCCTTGTGGATGCGCGGGGGCGCCCAGCCCAGCCCCTGGCAAGGGCATGCCGTCAACAGTCGAAGCCCTCGACAGACCATGCACAGCCCGGCTCTGCGCGCAATCCTCGCTTCATCGGGCTAGGCGACAACGGCATGCCCGCCGAAAGTGGCAACAGCCCCCCCCCATCCCCTCCCATGCCCATCGTCGAATTCACTGCCTTGCTGGTGCTGGCCGCCGCCATGAGCTTCAGTCCCGGCCCCAACACCACGCTGGCCGCCACCTTGGCCGCCAACCACGGCCTGCGTCGCAGCCTGCGCTTTGTCTGCGCCGTACCTTTTGGCTGGTGCCTGCTGCTGCTGCTGAGCGCCTCGGGCGTCGGCGCCCTGGTGCTGGCCCTGCCGGCGCTGCGCTGGGCCATCAAGGCGGTGGGCATTGCCTATCTGTTGTGGCTGGCCGCCCGGCTGAGCCAGGCCGGCCAGCTCGCACAGGCGCGCAGCGACCTGCTGCCCGTGCGGTTCTGGCAGGGCGTAGGCCTGCAATTCGTGAACATCAAGGCCTGGCTGCTGATGTTCACCATCGTCGCCGGCTGGATCGCCGGCCATCCCGACGCCTGGCAACGGCTGGCCGTGGTCTTGCCGGTGATGGCGGCCTTTGCGCTGGCCAGCAACCTGCTGTATGCCTGCGTCGGCGCGCTGCTGCGCAGCTGGCTGGCCCATGGCAAGCGGCTGCTGTGGTTCAACCGCTCGATGGCCTTGCTGCTGGCATTGACGGCCGCCTGGATGCTTTCAGCCTGAGCGGGGCCGCCCATGCACCACAATTGCCATAGCCGCGCCTGTTGCCATTTTTGCGGTCTCGCACGCGACAGGCTCCGCAGGCGACAAAATAGCTCCATTGCTGATGCGCCAGCGCGGACATTCACGATGCGCCCGCGGCTTGGAACCCAGCGCCAGCACATGCCCCACAACGGCATGACCCAATCCTTCTCGCATTTCCGAATGCCGGTTTTAGCAAAGACAGAGAGATAGTTATGACGAATTGGACCCTGGCAGCGCGTGCGGCCAAGATGAATCCTTCTGCAATCCGCGAAATTCTCAAGCTCACCGACAAGCCCGGCATCATCAGCCTGGCCGGCGGCCTGCCTTCGCCCAAGACGTTTCCGCTGGCCGACTTCACCGCAGCCTGCGCCACCGTCATGGCCCGCGACGGTGCGACCGCCCTGCAGTACTCGACCAGCGAAGGCTTTGCCCCGCTGCGCCAGGCCGTGGCCGATTTCCTGCCCTGGAACGTCCACCCCGACCAGGTGCTGATCACCACCGGCTCGCAACAGGCGCTGGACCTGATCGGCAAGGTATTCCTCGACAAGGACAGCCGCATGCTGGTGGAAACGCCCACCTACCTGGGCGCGCTGCAGGCCTTTGCCCCGCAGGAGCCCATCGCCGTGAGCGTGGCCAGCGACGATGAAGGCATTCTGATCGACGACTTCGTCGCCCAGGCCGGCACGGGCGCCGACAAGGCCCGTCTGGCCTATGTGCTGCCCAACTTCCAGAACCCCACGGGCCGCACCATGAGCGAAGCGCGCCGCGCGGCGCTGGTGGCCAAGGCCTCCGAGCTCAATATCCCGCTGATCGAAGACAACCCTTACGGCGATCTGTGGTTCGACGAAGAGCCGCCCCTGCCCCTGGCCGCGCGCAACCCCGAAGGCGTGATCTACATGGGCTCGTTCTCCAAGGTGCTGGCCCCGGGCCTGCGCATTGGCTTCCTCGTGGCGCCGGCCAGCATTTACCCCAAGTTCCTGCAGGCCAAGCAGGCCGCCGACCTGCACACGCCCGGCTTCAACCAGCGCGTGGTGGCCGAAGTCATCAAGAACGGCTTCCTCGACCGCCATGTGCCGACCATCCGCGCCCTGTACAAGGCCCAGCGCAACACCATGCTGGCCGCGCTGGAACGCGAAATGGCCGGCATGGACGTGCAGTGGACCCGTCCGGTCGGCGGCATGTTCCTCTGGGTCAAGCTGCCCGAAGGCATGGTCGCCCAGAACCTGCTGGCCGCCGCCGTGGAGCGCAACGTGGCCTTCGTGCCCGGCGCGCCGTTCTACGCCGAGCATGCCGATCCGCGCACCCTGCGCCTGTCCTATGTGACGGCGTCCAGCGACGAGATCAACACCGCCATCGCGGCCCTGGCCGACGCCATCCGCGCCACCCTCGGCAACGCAAAGTAATGCCGGCGCCCCGTACGCGCGCGTTCGCGCAAGTCGACGTGTTCACCCAGGTGGCGCTGCGGGGCAACCCGGTAGCCGTGGTGCTGGACGCCGAAGGCCTCGACGACATGGCCATGCAGGCGTTTGCCCGCTGGACCCAGTTGTCGGAAACCACCTTCGTGCTGCCGGCCAGCGAGGCCGCGCGCGCCCAGGGTGCCGATTACCAGTTGCGCATCTTCACGCCTGGTGGCGAGCTGGCGTTTGCCGGCCACCCCACGCTGGGCAGCTGCCACGCCTGGCTGGCCCATGGCGGCCAACCCCAGTCGACGCAGCGCATCGTCCAGGAATGCAAGAAAGGGCTGGTGCCCATAGACACCCAAGGCGCGTCCCTGGCCTTTGCCGCGCCCTCCCTGCAACGCAGCGCGCCCGACCCGGAACTGCTGGCCGCCGTGCTGCAGGCCCTGGACCTGGCGCCTGGCCAGCTGCTCGCGGCCGAGCAGCTCGACAACGGCGCCCAATGGCTGGGCCTGCTGCTCGACAGCCCCGACACCGTCCTGGCGCTGGCGCCCGACCACGCGCGACTCAAGGCTCTGGGGCAGAAAGTCGGCGTGGCCGCGCTCTACCCCGCGCCCGACAGCTCGCTGCTGGTGCGGCGCTCCAGCCGCGAAGCGCGTGCCTTCGCCACGGCACCCGCGCAAGCCGCAAGGCCCGCCGCCCAGCTGGAAGTGCGCGCCTTCGCGGCCGCGACCGGCATCAACGAAGACCCGGTCACGGGCAGCCTCAACGCCAGCCTGGCGCAATGGCTCACGGCCGAAGGCCGCCTGCAGGCGCCTTACCTGGCCAATCAGGGAAGTTGCCTGGGACGTGACGGCTGGGTCCACGTGCATGCCGACGCGCAAGGGCAGCTCTGGGTGGGCGGCCATACCGTGGGCTGCATTCAAGGCACGGTCCTGCTGTAATCGCCGCCGTCCCGCAAGTGACAACGGGCGCAAAACCCGTCGCTTGCGTGACTTGCGGCGCTGGGCAGCCTGCCCACAATCCGGCCCATGGGAACCCTCTACCTTGTGCGCCACGGCCAGGCCTCGTTTGGCGCCGACGATTACGACCAGCTCAGCGAGCGCGGCCGCCAACAGGCCCAGCGCCTGGGCGAGTACTGGCGCGAACGCGGGCTGGTGTTCGATACCGTGCTGGTCGGCAGCCTGCGACGCCACGCGCAGACACTGGAAGGCATCAGCGCCGGCCTGCAGGGGCTGGCCGCACCGGTCATCACCCTGCCCGAGCTCAACGAATACGACAGCCACGCGCTGCTCACCGCCATCCACCCGCAGCCCCTGCCCAAACCCGACACACCCGAACTGTTCCGCCAGCATTTCCGCCTGCTGTGCGATGCGCTGGCGCAATGGATGGCCGGTGTGATCAGCCCCCATGGCATGCCCAGCTGGGACGATTTTTCGGCCGGCGTGCACGCTGCGCTGGAACGGGTGCGGCATGAGCATGCCGGTCAGAACGTGCTGCTGGTGAGCAGCGGCGGCCCGATATCCACGGCCATAGGCCAGGTACTGGGCTCCACGCCCGAAGCCACGATTGCGCTGAACATGCGCATCCGCAACAGCGCCGTGACCGAGTTCAGCACCAGCCCCAAGCGGCTGATGCTGCAGACCTTCAACGCCTTGAACCACCTCGACAGCGATGCGCACCGCGATTGGGTGACCTACGCTTGAGACACATGCGGTACAAAGTGGCATGACGCCCAGTTCCACCGCAGCTTTCACCCCACCCTGCGTGACCCTGCACCTGGGCGCGACCCAGGGCTGGCTCGCGCTCTCCGAAGACGAGCGCTACGACTTGCCCCTGGGGCTGCGCACGCTCGCCCAGCAGCGCTTCCAGGGCCGCATGCCCGATGCGCTGGCGCTGGAGCAGGGCATAGAAGAGGTCGAAGACGCCATCATGCCCGCCGGGCCCTGGCTGCCCCGGCCCGTGCGGCTGCAAACCCATGACGCGCTGCTGCACGCCATCGCCGGCGTCGCCGCGGCCGAGGACGTACTCACGCGCGACGCGGTGGAGCAGCTGTTCGAGCACCTCGCACGCCAGGCCGAGCGCGCGGGCCCACCCGATGCGCTGCTGCCGCAGCAGCCCGAATGGGCCGCGGCCCTGCTGGTGCTGCGCGAGTGCATGCACCATTGGCAGGTGCAGG
>JAMNYN010000225.1 GCA_023622805.1 Pseudomonadota bacterium
AATGCACCGCCTGCGGCCAGCGATGCACCCATCGTGAAATAGGCCAGCACAGCAATAGCCACGATCTGCACCACCTGCTTGCCCACCGAGGCCCGGCAGGCGATTAACTGGCCATGTTTTGGCCAGGTACGCTTCCACATCTTGCGCGGGACTGTGGCGCCACCAATCATCACGACCCAGGCACCCGACGCGATGCTGGGCACATGGCGGCACAGAAAAGCCTCGAGCGTTTCGCCGGGCTGCAGATCCGCCGGCATATTGCGCTGACCGTCCAAGGTCAAGGGATTAGGCGTTACCACCAAGCGGCCCCGGTCGTCCAGCAAGTCGCAGGCCACGCCATTCACTGCGGCCAACTCCGTACGGTTCACTTCCATCGGTAAAACCCTTTGACCGTCAGCCCAGTGGCAGACAGCTCTTGCAGCCTGTGCAGCACGCTCCCTCCCAGTAAGGCGGTGGTGTGCAGCACGTAGGGCGTGTAATTGAGAAAAAAGTAAGTGCCGATATGGCCAGCCGCCTCTGCGCCGATTTCGCGCATCAGCACCACATCACCGTCCTGCGGCAGGGCAACCGGATAGGCCAGTTGCTGGGTGTAGGCATGAATGGCCTGGGCCTGCGCGTCATCGCGCAGCGGCCGCGGGCGCTTGCCCGGCAAGAGCACCGTGCGACCAAACTGGTCGCGCTGCACCAGCATGGCTAAGTCGGCGCAGTCCATGCTCCAGAAGTCGTAGGGGATACCAACGAAGCGATCAACGTCCATCAGAAAATCCCCGGCAGCGTGAACGGGTTGGCCACTTGCTTACACGCAGCCATGCGCATGAGCTCGTCCACGCCGCAGGTAGCCTGGGCCGTGGAACCACTGACAGTCACACCAGTGAGCGGTAGCCAGAACGAATGTTCACGCGTGTCAGGCGTGTCGCGCGCCACGATGTTCAGACGCGCCATCGTGGTCGTGCCGGGCTGCAGGCGCTCGAGTTCGTCACTGATGCCACGGCCCACGTTGTCCATGGCCAGCTTCATGCGCGGCGCGCTACCGCTGACGTCCTCAGGCAGCGTGAAACCGAACGGCAGGCCGGTATAGGGCACGCCCTGGCTAACGAAGTCCTGCACGTCGTTGCAGATACGCAAGGGACCGGAGAAGCTGGGGTTGGTGATCTCCAGCACCTCAACATGACCAACATCGTTGGTGATGCGCTGGTTGCGCTCATGAAAGCGGGTCATCGCAGGTACTCCAGGGTGACAGTGCGTTTGCTCTGCGCATAACCCGCAATCGTAGGAACCAGCTTGCCGATGGCCCCACCCTTGAAGCGCCCGGTGCGCACGGTACCCGTAAGCGGATCCACCCAGGTAAAAAAGCCAATCCGGCGGATCGTGTCGAAATACCAGCCCTCGAAGTCGACCGCAGCCTGCGCGCTGTCAAACAGCAGCGTGGCAGAGACATCGACCAGTACACGACTCTGGCCCACGCGCATCTTGGCCAGGCCGCGCTCCATTTCGGACTTGACAACGCCGGGGTCGAATTCTTCGCCAGCGTCGTCGATCAAAACTGTCAAGTTGGAAGGAAGTTGTGCCATGGTCAGGCTCCCATTCGCTCGCGCTGATTGAGCGCTTGGTTAATCTGCCCATAACTGCCGGCGATCTGATCTGCCACCTCACCCACAGCAGCCTTTTTCACGCTGTCCATGAACACGCGCAGAACGTCCTCGCCACCGGGGCCCTTGGTCACTTCAGCGCTCTGCACCTGGGCGGGCTCGCCGTTGTTGATGATTTCGACCTTGAACCCACGGCCTGCGGCGCCTATGCCAGCACCGGCGCCACCACCGGCCGCTGAACCGGTGAGGGGCACCACGTTGCCCCCTTCGCGGCCCATCATCAAATATTGGTGTGCCCCGATGTTCAACAGCTCGGGCGTGCCGCGCTCATTGACTTCGTACATTTTTCCGGAGGCGACCGGGCCGCCGTCCGCACGCTGGCCAGCCACCTGCAAACCCAGGCCGCCACCGCTGTAATTGCTGGCCGTGCTCAAGCCGTAAGTGC
This sequence comes from Pseudomonadota bacterium, assembly GCA_023622805.1. GTDB lineage: Bacteria > Pseudomonadota > Gammaproteobacteria > Burkholderiales > Burkholderiaceae_C > Comamonas > Comamonas bellezanensis. The sequence goes on from JAMNYN010000225.1 coordinate 2,035, forward strand.
TACTGGTTGCCGCAGTACCAGCGCCGCCTGCAAACCAGTTGACCCCTGCTTTGACCAGCGAGCTCAGCCAGCCGCCACCGTCACCACCTCCGATGGCCTGGGCCATTGCTGCGCGTATCTGGATGCGGATCAGGTCGGCAATGATCGAATCCGCCAAGCTCTTGAAGTCCAACTTGCCGGTTTGCGCAAAGCTCACCAGCGCGTCTTCCATACCCGAAAACGCACGCGAGAAGAGGCTGGCCGTCTGCCCCGCTACATCGACAGCGCTGTCGGCATAGTTGGCAAAGGCACGGTTCGCGCCGTTAAGCCAATCGCCCTGAGCCGCCGTGATAGCCTCGAAGGTGCGGGCATAGCCGGCTTTGGCCTTGCGTTCGAACTCATCGATCAAGCCAAGCTGATCGGCAAACGATCTGGCAAGCGAGTCGGGCAGCACGCCGCCGTTGCGGGCGCGCTCCTGCTGCATCTGGCGATTCAGGTCGTAGCGGCGGCCGGAATAGTTGTCTTCGATCTGGTTCAGTCCGCCCAGATAATCGCGGCGGCGATCACTCAGGCCCACGGCCTGGACCTCACGCTGCTGGGCCTGCTGCATCACCGCCAGGTATTGCTCAGCCTCGGTGCGCGCCTGCTGCAGCGCCGCGGCCTGCTGAGCGAAAGGTTGTTGGGCCAGCAGCACGGCCTGGGCCTGAATCAGGCGCTGCGCACTGGCCTCTGTGCCGTCGTAGGCAGCGTTCAGGAGATCCCACTGCTTCTGGAAATCAGTGGCCAGAGGGGCGTCAAACGACAGCAACTCATCAGCAAGCTTGCGACCCTGACGCGCCTTGTGCTTTTGCTCCACGGCTTCGAGAGCCTGCAGCTCTGCCCGCACATCGGCCTGGCGCGACGCGGACAGCTTGAGCTTGCCCTGGACCAGCTCCTGGTCGAACTTGATGCGGATCTTCTGACTGTCGGTGAGTTCCTTGTCTTGCTTGAGCTCCTGCTCGACTTCTTGCGTCTTAGTCCGAATAGAAGAAATGAGACGGTCATAAGCAGTCTGCTCAGCCTTGGCCGCCGCACCTGCAGATTTGTCCTTGTACTTTTCGCGGATCTGGTGCAGTCGTTCCTCAATCTCGATCTGGGACTTGCCCGCCGCAACGCCCTCACCTTTAGCACGCGTCAACTCTTGTTCCATCCGTGCCCGACGGGACAAAAATTGATCACCGCGCTTATCCCAGTCAACAGTCGCAGCCACCTGGTCGGCCTGGGCCTTTTCTTCAAGGGTGGCCTTGCGCTCCGCCCCAAGGCTGTCTTCGAGCGCCTTGATTTGTGCCCGCAACTGCGCATTGCCCTTGTCCATGAACTCGTCTTTCCCGAGGACATCACCCCGAGACAAGCGCGCAGCCAACTCAGCCTTCTTGGCCTCCAACACCATCTCTTTGGTGTCACTTCGCCCCACGTTGAGCATCTTGTCCCAGGCCCATTTCGCGGCCCCGCCCAGTGATCGCCATGCGCCTTCGATGTAGCCCAGGTTGCTCTTGATCGTGGCTGACCGCCCATCAAGGGCCGCCGCATAGGCCCGCTGAGCCAGATCCCCGGCCTCCATCACGCGGCCCTGCTCCTCCAAACTTTTGATCTGCTCGTACACGCTCAGGGTCAGGAAATTGACACTCTCGTTGAGCTTGATCGAGGCCTGCAATGGATCTTTCCGCAGCTGAGCAAACTTCTCTGCAGTCTTATCAACCGCCTCTCCCGTGACCCGCTCCCAATTCATGGCAGCCGTGGCGACTGTCTTGAGCATGTCACCGTCGGCAGCGCGGGCTCGCGTCATGGCCACGATGGCGCTAGCCGCCTTGCCCTCGGCACCAGACACCCGGCTGATATCCATCGCGTACTCGCGCAATTGCCCCGCAGTCACCCCCGCTGCATAGCCAGTAGTCACCACAGCTTGCAAGTACGCATCTGCTTCCTTGCTGCCTTGGTTGTAGGCAACAGCTAAAGCGATCACTACAGCCGCCACTACGGTCAGGGGGGTGATCATCCCCAGGAATGACTTCGTCAAAGCCGCCGCCGCAGGACCAATCCCGCCAAACATGTCGCGCAGCTGCCCTCCCTGCTGCAAGAACACAGTCAGCGGCGCCTGGCCGCCCTGCAGGCTGACCACAATGTCCGTGATCTGCGCAGGCACCCCCCGCATGGCAAACGACATTTGCTTGGCCGACATGCCCACCTTGTCCAGGTCAGCGCTGGCCCGCCCCACCCGCCCAAAGCCCGAGACCATGCTGTCGGTCATACCACTCACAGTTTGGCGCGCTTTGAGCACCTCCTTGTCCAGACCAGTGCTGTCGGCATTGATCAGAAAGGTGAGAAAGTTGACACCGCCGACACTCACGGCATGCTCCCGCTAACCGCCTCTTCACCCAGGGCGCGTGTCACGTAGCATGCGCAGCCGCTCAGCCAATCCAACGGAAACGCGCTCGCGCCGCTCATGCTCTTGCTCAGGAGTTTCGATCGCACTGCCCGGGGCTGACACAGCCGGATCAGCCGAAGCCGCCAGCTGGCCACAGTAAGCACGCGAGAGACGCTGCAATGTACGCGCTTCCCATGGCGAAAGTTCCACGCCCATGAGTCGCTGCCACGACTCCAGCTGACCATAGGCCAGAGGCATTTCGCCCATACCACTTGGCACATACGGCCCCACATCAAACAGGATGTCCAGCAGATAGCTTTCACCTTCGAGCTCAGGAAGCTCGAAATCCAAGCCTTCGGCAAGCAGCTTTTGACGACGGGTAAGTGAAGGCTCAGGGTCATTGCTTTTGTTGGTGGAACTTCGTTTTGGGGGATTAAGCTTTGCGTCGAGCCAGGCGACGCAGCGCACAAACAGCTCTAGGCTGGCTGCGCGCTGCTCGAAAAATTTGCCCAGTCCGCCGAAAACGCGTTGACCTGATCGGCGATGTAGGCGAGTTGACGCTCGCTGTAAATGGCCAAAGCCAGGGCACGCCCACTCAGCCCCATGTACTGCAGGTTGCCGAACTCCAATGTCAGGTCCGCCAACAGTTCCGCGACGTCTTCCCGCCGCTCATCCGTCGAGCGTTTGTCGTTGCGTCCCTTTTTCAGCAACGCCATGACACGGCGTTGCGCGGTGAGCTGCGCCCGTTGGAACTGGGCAGACCCCGGGCCATAGACGGTCACGGTTACCGGTTGCGGCTCCGAGCCAGCGTCTTCAACATAGATGGGCTCGCCATTTGCGCCCTTGAGGTGCAAAACAGCGGTGTCTTGAGCTTTGGCTTGAGCCAGGTCGAATGCCATAGAAATGCTTTCAGTAATGCGATAGGTCGAATTACCCTCCACCGAAGCGAAGGGATAACGCAGTGCTTAGACAGCGACAAAACTGGCGGTCACCGCCAGATTTGCCTTCACATCAACGTCTACGCGGGGGTTTGCTGCCTTGTCGTCGCTCCACTTCTGAAAACTGAAGCCCTGAGCGGCCTGCGCAAACACTGGCGCGCCATTCGCACCTTGCAGCACTACCTGTTCAGCCACCCCTTGAATAGAGCCGTTGGCACCAGCGATGTACTCGAGCGTGAAGCTCACGACATCGCCCTCGACGATTTCGCCGTCGATCTCAAGCTGGGCCGTTTTGCCGGTGATGGAGTCCACACCGCCCACACTGGTCTTGAAGGACATGCACTGCGCAGTGAAGAAAAAACGCGAGCCGTCCTGCAGGCGAATGCAGTAGCTGTAGCTGTCATCGCTCAAGCTGGCAGCCGTGAGAATCTTCTGGCCAGCGTCGCTGGCATCGCGTGCCATCGGCAGGCTGATGGAGCCCTCGTTGTACGAGCCCTTGCGCTTCACGATGCGTCGGTTTTTGACAGGGCTGTGCGTGACCTGGTTGTATTCGCGGCCGAACTCACCCAGATCAGTGATCTCGGCAACCTCTGTGAAATTCAGCTGCTCGAAGCCGGCCTTGTCGTAAGTGGCCGGCGAACCGGCAAAAACCGACAAAGTCGAGCCAGCAGAGGTGCGTGCATTACTCATGACACGATTCCTTTCAATGTGGAAGAAAGACAGGCGCGCGCGGCGCGCCTTCGGTGGTGATGTAGCGGCACAACCAGACGCTGCGCATCAGGTAGACGATCTGGGCACCCCGGCCGTCACTCTCCGGGCGACTGCCCAGCAAACGGATGCGATCAGGTACAAAGACATCTACCTGGGTGGTTGCTGGGCCGTTGAGCGCTTCTTCCACCTGGGCGAGCAACTCGCCGGCCAGGCGGCGATAGTCGTCATTGCTGGCCACCACGCCGCGCACCTCGATGCGGAACTCACGCTGCTGCGTGCGGCGCCCGGCCAGGCCGTTGCCAATGAGAGTGACGGCTTCTTCGCCGGCTTCGATCTCGAGTACTGGCGACTTGTCCGGAGAAAGCAGGTCCACGCCCTCAATGCGCACCCGATCACCAGCGAGCGTGTTCGCTTGAACCAGGGTGTTGCGCACCGCGGCCAGGATCTGGTCTTGCATGTGCTCAGCCATGAACCCCTCCGACCGTGCGCAGCTGCAGCGTGACCCAGCCAGAGCTGTCAGGCTCGACCGGACCAGCCACCTGGTACTCGACGCCGTCAATGTGCAGAACGCTGCCCTGCTCGAGGCCTGGCACGCTGGCCAGTTCTAGACTGCAGGCGGGCGCATAGCCACCGAGCACGTCCAGCGATTCTTGAGCCGGACGCCGGAAGATCACGCCAAAAGGCTCACCACCGGCATGCGACGCCAAAGCGTTTGCACAGTGACGGATCTGGGCGCCCCGCACCCGCGCAGCGCGATCAGCAAATGGAGCGAGCATGGACACGACCAAGCAATCAGACAGCCACGATGCCCGGCACGCCAGAAAAGCGGGCCAGTACGAACGAGTCACCTGCCGCTGCAGCAGCAAATGCTGCAACCGAACCCGATACATCACCCGCTGCGGGCGCACCTGCAGCAGCGAACACGCCCACCGACGCATCCCAGTAGAGAGGCGCACCTTGAGCTACTGCGGCACCCGCAGCCTTCGGCACTTCATACACACCAACCAAATTGGCATTGAATGGCTCGCCCTGTTTGGCAGGGTGGTTGGCAACGCACAAGAGCGCGCCAACAACAACGACTTGACCGGAAGCCACCGCCGAGGTGGCGGCAGGCACCTCAATCACTTCGCCGCGCTGGATGTAGTTCTTCATGTTCTGATCCTGAAAAAAAGTGAGGTGGTGCTGGCGCCTCAAGCACCCTTGCTCATAGCCATGCCGCGGTGATCGAGGGACTTGGCCGCAAAGTCCAGGGAGGCACGCAACTTCACGCCGTCCACGTCTTCGCTGGCGAAGGTTTCGGTACGCAGACCCTCGTAGCCATCGACATAGGCGTACTCGACGGTGTCGACCTGACCAGCGCGAGCCAAGAGGTAGAACGCCGAAGGTGAAACTGCGTCCAATAGGGTCTCCACAATCGGCTCCAGCGCGGTGCGACCACCCGTGCGGAACTCGTTGATATCGCCGGCCTTGGTGGGCTGATAGTTCGGGCTGGTGTACTGGTAGGCCAGCGTTTCGAGATCGGAGGGGACCAGCAGATAGGCTGGCGCGATGTTCAGGGACTCTTTATCGAGACCCGTTTGCTTACGCATCAGGGTGCGCAGGCCTGACAGCGCTTCGAGAGAGAACTTGGACGCTGCCCCAGCCATGAAGTTGCCGTGGTCGGCATGGAACAGATCCTCGCCGTCAGACATCTTCGGATTCTTGAGGATCTGGTCATAGACCAGGCGGTTTTCCAGGCGGCGGGCTGCATCGGCAAATTTCGTGCCGGTACGGGTCAACGAGTCCAGGTCATCGTTGACGATCATCTGGCGGGTAATCGCCAGAGAGCGACCAAAGGTGAACGCGCGATAGCCCGCGACATCCTCGGACAAGCTCCCGTAGGTGTACTCGCCATGCTCGTTGAGCTTCTTGAGCTCCACATCGGCACCAACGCCGACGGCCTGGCGGATACGAAAGTCAGGCAGATTGGATGCGCGGCGCGCCCACAACTGGTAGGTGCTGGGCGCCTGGTCGTAAGCAGCTCGCAGCACACGCTGACCCACACCGCCCAGCAACGCAGGGAAATCGCCGGTTCCCAGCATGCCCGACCGCACGCGCAACGCCACGTTGACAATTTCGGCCCGGCTCATGCCGCGGGTCTTGTGGCCCAGGCCTTCGACCACTTCGCGCGCCATCTCGACCAAGGTCAGGGCGCGGTACTGGCGGCCGTTGTCGTCCAGTTGGACACCAGAGTCCAGGCGCTGCATGAGGGCGTTCTCAATGCCGCGCATACGTGTTTCATGCTCATCACCTACGGTGCGGATCGACGTGGTGGGCCCGGTGGCGTTGTCTTGGCCGCGCTGATCCAGCGCCGTGAGCACTGCGGCGCGGGCTTGGTCCATGGTGGACTGGTTGCGAAGCAGGTCGGCCTGCAGCTCGGACAGGCCATGCCGCTGGCACAGCGCCACGATGTCGGCAGCGCGCTGGCCATCGAAAGCAAGCACCGTGCTGACGGGCTGCACAGCCTGACGGGCTTGAGACTCGGGGGAAGCCTGAGTGGCGGTGGCGGTCTGACCGCCTTCACCGGCTTGGTTGGCTTGGGGCATGCGTTGTTGCTCCTGGGTGGTGGGTTGGGCGGCTGCCCGGGTGATGAATTCGCAGGGCACGCCAGCGGCGGTTTTGTCTTGTGCGTGGCCTGCGGGAGGATTGCTGCGCGTGCCTGCGCCGGGGTCGGCGGGCACGGTGACAAAAGAAATTTCCTGGGGCGTCCAACGTACGGCGCGGTACAAATCGACGTTGATGCCATCGGTGCGTTCTTGCGCCCGGGTGATCTCGATGCGCTGAACGCTGTAACCGAAGCTGATGGCGCGAATGACGCCGGCCTTGATGTCAGCCACGATGCCCGCCAGCTCGGGACGCTGACTCAAGCGCAGCTTGGCCCGACCTTCTCCGCCTTCGATCCAACCGCGCTCCGCGATCCCCAGAATGGCGGAAACGCCGCCATAGGTGCGGTGCCCGTCAATCACCTGGACGGTGCCAGCGTCGAATCGGGCCATGTCTACCGCTTCGGGCGTGACCTCAAGAGCTTCGTCGTAAGGCTTCTCGGACCAGTAGTCATAGCGACGGACAGTCGCGCCCTGGGTCCAGACCACATCGACGGTGTTGTCGACTTCGTTGAACGTGCTGGGCACCAGAGTCGCCGCGCGGGTTTGCACCGGCAGATCGCGAGTCTGGGGAGCTGGAGCGGATGCGTTGGTTTGTGGCATGGCGCCCAGTTTTCCAGTTTCGCTGTCTCAAATCCACGAAAGCTGAGACGATTTCACTTGGTGCCACCACCCTCCATCTGCGCAACCAGATCGATGGGGTTTTGCGCACCCCACAGAGCTGCCAGCAGTGGCAGGATGCCGCGCTCGCTCAGCCGCTGCAGGTCTTTCTCCAGCTCGGCATAGACGGCCTCCGGGTCATAGCCTCGACGGCGGATCGTTTCGCTGATACTTTGCAGGCCACCCTTGATGGCGCTCAGGTCACTGGCGACATCCTGGACAGGGTTGGGGCTCGACCATTTGGGAGTGCTCCAGTCGGGCTCGGAAGCGCCCGCCGGCACGGTGGCGACCAAGTCCGCAGCCGCGAGCCACCAGCGAGCGATAGGCGCACACAGCCGCGGTACTGTCACGCGCCACTGCTCGGACTCCACCTCGGACCGGAACTGGTTCATGCGCACGCGAGAACTGCTGAAATTCACCTCCGTCATGTCGCCTGTCATGAGTTCGTAGGGACAACCGTAGCCTGCCGCAACTTCCTTCCAACCACCCTTCATGTAGTCACCGAAGCCAGGGACGGCTTTGGGCTCGATGAAAGTCGGATTAGTCATGCCGGGCGGCAAACCCACAATGCCCCCACCCGCCAGCTCGCCAAGGTCCATCAGTCCGGGCTGCTGGCCTTCAGCCTCTGACGGTAAGGGTGGAGGGCCTCCCGAGCTCTCCATTTCGGCGAGCACGCCCATGCGCGATTCAAGCTGTTTACGCTGCAGCTCCGAGTCACCGTAGGTATGCAGGTCGCGCACCTTGGGAATGATCGGTGCCAGGCGCGAAAAGCCGTCCTGCTGGCCCGCGCGCAGGGGGTCGAAGTGGTGGATGACCTCCTCGGCAGGCACACGCTTGCTGGAGCCACTACGGCCTAAGGTCCACATGCCGGTGTCCCCGGGATGGCGGTCGAAGAGATAGTAAGCCGTGCGCTGACCGCGCTTGTCGTACTCGATACCTTGAATGATCTCGCGCCCACCGGCCAGCACGCCGTTACGCTCCACATCGAGAAAATCGATTTCAAGCAACTGCAGCTTGAGCGGCACTGTGGAGCCCATGCGCTGAATGTGCTTTCGGATGAGCACGGCGCCATCCACGTCGCGCGTGCGCTCAGCCTTGTACTGCAAACCGTAGAAGTCGAGCAGACCGTCATAGTCCGCATGTGACACCCACTCCCGCCAACGCTTGGCCAGGCCCTCATCCGTCCAAACGGGCACAATGCCTTGCCCGACCCGTGCGGCCAGCACAGCGCCGACGGCGCTCACGACATTGGGCACGTTCTGTGCCAAAGAACGCGCTCGCACGCGGACCTCGCGCGCATCTGCCGCGTGGTCCGCGGTGGGACTGGCCCCGGCTCGCTTGACGCGCCAGCCATCGGCTCGGCTCGCTCCCTCATAGGCGCGGACCAGCATCTCGCGCGCGACTTGGCGGCGTACTCCCTGCGCAGGGGAGAAGTAGCCCACAACACGATCAACCAGTGTGGGCAAGGCCCTACGGGCAATGGTTCGGCGCTGCATGATCAACGATCCCGCAGACCAGCGAAGCGAAACCGCGCGACAACGGCGCGAGGGCGACCTGCCCCGGACAAGGCCGCAATCTGCGTGTGCAGATCGCGGCGCGCGTCCTTCATCTCGTCCTGGTTTCGGTAAGTGACCGAGGCCCCATCCTCGGTCGTAATGGTGCGCTCACCACTGTGAATGGCGGCGTTGAGGCGCTCGAGGCGTGCCTGAAGTTCTTGGTGCGTGCTCATAGACTGCACGCTATCAGCGCAACTGTCTCATTTCCAACAAACGTGAGACGGTTTTATCCTGGCTGTTTGAGATGCCGGTACACAGTCGCGCGACTGATGCCGAGCGTACGCGCGACGCTCGTAGCGTTGCGGCCATTCCACAGGCTAAGCACCTGCCGGCGCTCCTCGGCCTTGCCCATCTGGGACCGAACAGGGAGGTATACAGCCCGACCTCCGAACTCCTTGCGCACCTGCT
>JAMNYN010000183.1 GCA_023622805.1 Pseudomonadota bacterium
TGCTTCCTGCGTTCGCGAATTGTTTCTATTTTCTGTTATTTCTGAAAGTTTTGGCAGAAAACAAGGAAAAGTTGCGATTTTTGGCGAGTGCAGCGTCCACGAGTGCGCGTGTGAGCATGCGGTTGCTGCCATCTTCGGTGCGCCTGCGCTCAGCCAAGCAGGGCCCGCACACGCTCCAGATCGGCCGGCGTGTCCACGCCAGCGCCGGGCGCATCGTGGGTGATGTGGACCGCGATCTTGTGACCGTGCCACAGGGCGCGCAGCTGTTCCAGCGCCTCCATGGCTTCGGTGGGGGCGGGTGGGAGCAGGGGGAAGCGGCGCAGAAAACCGGCGCGGTAGCTGTAAATGCCTACGTGACGCAGCGGTGCAAAGCCATCGTGGCCGGCCAGCGCCTGGGGATTGTTCCACCAGGCCTGGGCTGCATGGTCGCGCGCGAAAGGAATCGGCGCGCGGCTGAAATAGTGGGCCAGGCCTTGGGCGTCGCGCACCACCTTGACCACGTTCGGGTTCAGGTAGTCTTCGAGGCGGTCGATGGGATGGGCTGCCGTGCCCATGCTGGCCTCGGGCGTCTGCAGCAGCAGCTGGGCGACGGCGTCGATCAGCTGGGGGTTGATCAAGGGCTCGTCGCCCTGGACGTTGACCACGCAGTCATGGCCGTCCAGACCCAGCTGTTCGCAGGCTTCGGCCAGGCGGTCGCTGCCGCTGGGGTGGTCGGCGCGCGTGAGAATGGCTTGCACGCCATGGGCTTCGCAGGCCTCGATGATGCGTTCGTCGTCCGCCGCCACCACCACCCTCGTGGCCTGACTCAGCAGGGCGCGCTGCGCCACCCGCACCACCATGGGCAGGCCGGCGATATCGGCCAGCGGCTTGTCAGGCAGGCGGCTCGACGCCATGCGCGCCGGAATCAGTACCGTGAAGCCGCTGCTGGTGAACAGCGCGGGCGTGGCGTGGGGGTGGACGTCGGCCGTCATGCGTCGAGTTCCTCGTCGCTCAAGGTGCGGGCTTCGTTTTCCAGCAGGATGGGCATGCCGTCACGCACGGGATAGGCCAGGCGTGCGCTGCGCGAAACCAGTTCCTGGCGCTCGCGGTCGTAAGTCAGAGGGCCCTTGGTCACGGGGCAGACGAGCAGTTCGAGGAATTTGGCGTCCATGGCGGTAGGGAATTGGGAATCAGTGTTTCGATGATAGTGAGAGTGCCTGCTCCAGTGCAGGGAAAAATCCCTGCTCGATGGAGAGTTCGAGCGGCACAGCCCAGGCTTCGGGATGCAGGGGCCAGAGCTTGACCGCGTCCTTTTCGGTGCAAATCAAGGCTTTGGCTTCGGGGCTCATGCCTTGCCAGCTCTCAAAATTATAGTGATCCGGCAAGGCCTCGGTCGTGGCAAGTGTCAGGCCCTGGGCTTGCAGCATGGCAAAAAAATGTTCGGGCCAGGCGACGGCCGCCAGCGCATGCAGGGGCTGGCCGCGCAGCGCGCTCAAATCCAGGCGTTCACCGCGCGCATTGTAGGCATGGGTCGCGAGCCGGCGTTGCAGTGCAAAGGCCGGTGCCGGGCCGGCGGGGCGCGGGCCGGCGTGCAGCACCAGGTCTACGGCCCGGGGCCAGGGCTCGCGCAGCGGGCCGGCCGGCAGCAAAAAGCCATTTCCCGTGCCTTCGTCGTTGAAGACGCAGATTTCCACATCGCGCGCCAGGGCCAGATGCTGCAGTCCGTCGTCGCAGACGATGACCTGGGTGGCGGGGTACTGGGCGCGCAGCGCACGCACGGCGGCGATGCGCTCGCGGGCCACGAACACCGGCACGCCGCCGGCACGGGCCAGCAGCGCGGGCTCGTCGCCCACGTCCTGGGCGCGGCTGTCGGGCTTGGCTTCGCGGCAATCCTGGGTGCTGCGGCCGTAGCCGCGCGAGACGATGCCGGCGGCGATGCCGCGTTGCTGCAGATGGCGCACCACGGCCAGCGTGACCGGCGTCTTGCCGGCGCCGCCGGCAATCACATTGCCGACCACGATGACGGGAATGCCGGCCGACGCCTGGCGCAGCAGGCCCCAGGCATAAAAGGCCTGGCGCAGACCTACCAGCGCGCCATACAGCAGCGAGACGGGCCACAGCGCCCAGGCCAGGGCGCTGCGGTGGCGCCAGGCGGCACGCAGGCCGTGCGAATCAGAGGGCGTCGCCATGGGCAGACAGCGCCGCTCAGCGCCGCGCCTTGCCCGTCGCCTGGGTCGCAAACGTGATTTGCGCCAGGCCCGCGCGCCGGGCCGCTTCCATCACCGAAATCACCGCCTGGTGCGGGGCGGTGGCGTCGGCGCTGATGATCAGCACGCTGTCCGGCTGGCTTT
>JAMNYN010000608.1 GCA_023622805.1 Pseudomonadota bacterium
GTTCCTTCGCACCGAGCCGTCTGGCGGCAGGCATGCATGAAAAAGGGAGGTCGGGCCAGAATGGTATGCGCAAACCGGCAGCTTGTATCGGGACGACACCCAAGCGGGCGCCATGGGATTGCCCCCGCCAGATCAAGCCCTGGTCCGACACTCGGAATGGCTGCGGGACGACCTGCCGGCCCAGTGCAAAACCATGTCCGCTGAGATGGATATGCAGCCCCCCGTTTTCCCTGTTTTTCCAGGGGGTGTCTTCATATAACAAAAAGTTCTTTCAAACACCCGAAAATAACGCTACCAACCAATTCAGGTAGCGCATTCATGGGCATCAGCCACTACATCAAAGACATAGGCCGCGGCGCGCGGGGCGCACGTGCAGTCACGCGTGAACAGGCCCAGGACCTGCTAGGCCAGGTGCTCGACGGCCAGGTCACGGACCTGGAAATCGGCGCCTTCTGCATCGCCATGCGCATCAAGGGCGAGTCGGTCGAAGAGATGTGTGGCTTTCTCGATGCGCTGCATGCGCGCAGCCGCCGCTTTGCCGCCAGCGCCCGCCCGACGGTGGTGCTGCCCAGCTACAACGGCGCGCGCCGCCTGCCCGTGCTGACGCCGCTGCTGGCATTGCTGCTGGCGCGTGAAGGCCTGCCCGTGCTGGTGCATGGCATGCGCACCGAAGCGCGCCGGGTGCTGGCCAGCGATGTGCTCCAAGTCCTGGACATCCCCGCCACGCAGGCCGGCTGCGACCACCCCGCCGAGCTGGCCGCGATTGCGCCAGGCACGGTCGCCCACATCGCCACCGGCGACCTGCAGCCCGGCCTGGCGCGGCTGCTCGCAGTGCGCGAAGTGATAGGCCTGCGCAACCCCGGCCACAGCGTGGCCAAGCTCTACACCCCTTGCGCCGGACCCAATGTGCTGGTCTCGAGCTACACCCACCCCGAATACGCCGGCATGCTGCAGGCCTGCCTGCAAGCCCAGGGCGCGACGGCGCTGCTGTCGCGCGGACTCGAAGGCGAAGTGGTCGCCGACCCGCGCCGCTCGCCACGCTACGACGGGTTTGTGCGCGGCACGCACCGCCTGCTGCAGGAGCAGCAGCCCGGCACGAGCAATGAAGTCCCCGGACTGCCCGAAGCCATCGATGTGGCGGCCACGGCCGACTACACTCGCCGCGTGCTCGCCGGCGAACTGCCCGTGCCCGAGGCCATTGCCCAGCAGGTGGCTTTCATTTTGCACATCGCCCAGGCTCTCGAAGCCGCACCCACACCATCGGCGCCCGGCGCCTGAGGAGTCCATGCCATGAACCACTCTGCCTCTTCGATCCCCGCAGGCCGCTGCACCCTGGTCGGCGCCGGACCCGGCGACCCGGAGCTGCTGACCCTCAAAGCCTTGAAGGCCATCCAGGCGGCGAGCGTGCTGCTGGTCGATGATCTGGTCAGCGATGCCATCGTCGCCCATGCCTCGCCCACGGCGCGCATCGTCTATGTCGGCAAGCGCGGCGGCTGCAAGAGCACGCCCCAGGCCTTCATTGAAAAGCTGATGCTGCAGGCCGTGCAGGACGGCGACAACGTGGTGCGCCTCAAGGGCGGCGACCCGTTCATTTTTGGCCGCGGCGGCGAAGAGGTCGAGCACCTGCGTGCCGCTGGCGTGGAAGTCGAGGTGGTCAACGGCATCACGGCCGGCCTGGCCGGGCTGACTTCGCTGGGCGCGCCGCTGACCCACCGCGCGCATGCACGCGGCGTGATCTTCATCACCGGCCATGCCCAGCCCGGCGCCGACGACACCGACTGGGCCCAGCTCGCGGTCACGGCGCGCGACATGCGCCTGACCCTGGTGATCTACATGGGCATGCGCGGCGCGGCGCACATCCAGCAAGGCCTGCTGCAAGGCCTGCCGCCGCAGACTCCGGTGGCCGTGATCCAGCACGCCAGCCTGCCAGGCCAGCGCCATGCCGTGACCACGCTGGCGACCATGCAGGCCACCATCGATGCCGAAAAGCTCGCCAGTCCCAGCGTGATCGTGGTCGGCGACGTGGTCCAGGGCGTGGCCGCCTGGGCGGCTGCGCCAGCCCAGCCCCAAACCCAGCAGGCCGCCTGAACGTCGCCTTTTCTCAGCGCGTGCACCGCTGATAGTCTGTGCAACTGGCGCGGCCCAGCAACGGGACACCGAGCAAGGGCCGCCCCGCAGCGATGGTGGCGCCCCCCTCCACCGAAGGATGAGAGGGGGGAGCGGCGTAAGCCGCTCAGGGGGTGCTTCTACTAATCTCCGCAAAGCGCTCGGCCTGCTCCTTGCGGATCTGCTTGCGCAGCACGGCCGCCCCCCAGCGGCGGCGCTCGTC
>JAMNYN010000467.1 GCA_023622805.1 Pseudomonadota bacterium
TTGGGTTGGGCACGTTTGACTTTGCCGCCCGCGGTCAGGCGCTGGTTGCCCAGAACGCGCAGTTGCTTGACTTCGGGGCGTTGGCCGCCGCGCGAGCTGAACTTGAGTACCTTGACGTCGCGTGGGCCGGGCATGCGGTCTTCGTCGACGGTTTTTTCCTTTTCAGGAATGGGGCGCCACAGCACAAGCAGTTTGCCGATGTGCTGGATGGGCGCGGCGCTGAGTTCTTCAGCGAGTTGTTGGTAGATCTGGTCGCGCGCAGCACGATCGTCGTTGAAAACGCGGACCTTGATCAGGCCGTGTGCATTGAGGGCCGCGTGGACCTCTTTTTGCACGGCGGGCGTGAGGCCATCTCCGCCAATCATGACCACGGGGTCGAGATGGTGGGCGTTGGCGCGGTGTTCCCGGCGCTCGGCGGGAGTCAATTGAATTTGGGGCATGGCCCGTATTATCTAGGCAGGACGTAATCAGCATGAAAACCAAGACCAAAAGCAAGAAGGTCAATAAGGCATGGCTCAATGACCATGTCAACGACACCTATGTCAAACTCGCCAAAATTGAAGGGTTTCGCGCACGCGCGGCCTACAAGCTCAAGGAGATCGACGAGCAGCTGGGATTGATCCGTCCCGGCAATTTCGTGATCGATCTGGGATGCACTCCCGGGGCCTGGAGCCAGTACGTGCGCCGCAAGCTGTCCCCCAAGGGCGCTGCCGTGGGCGAGCTCAACGGCCGCATCATCGGCCTGGACCTGCTGCACATGGAGCCCATCGAGGGCGTGCACTTCCTGCAGGGCGATTTCCGCGAGGAATCGGTACTCGCCGAACTCGAGGGCCTGCTCGAAGGCAAGAAGGTCGATGTGGTGGTGTCCGATATGGCACCAAATTTGTCGGGTAATGACGCGACCGACGCCGCACGCATTGCGCTGCTGGTCGAATTGGCCGTCGATTTCACCAAGCAGCACATGAAGCCCGAGGGCGCGCTGGTGGTGAAGCTGTTCCACGGTAGCGGCTACAGTGAACTGGTGGAGCTGTTCAAGCAGACGTTCAAGACCGTCAAGCCTATCAAGCCGAAGTCCTCGCGCGTGAAGTCTTCGGAAACCTTTTTGGTCGGCATGGGTCTGAAGTAGACCAGGTGCCCTGGCGCAGGCCGCAAATTCGGCCTGCTGTGGGCCGAATGCTGCGAAATGCCAATGTCCCCAGGATTGAAGACCAGGGGAATTGTGGGCCTGGCAGCTTGAAGCACCTAAAATGATCCCCAAATAGGTCATGAAGATTTCGTGACCCTTTCTCTGCATTCCTTCTGGAGCCCCGCTTGAACAATCAGTGGTTTTCAAAAATTGCCGTGTGGCTCGTCATCGCCATGGTGCTGTTTACGGTGTTCAAACAATTTGACACCCGTACCAGCGCTGCGGCCGGTCACATCGGTTATTCCGAATTTCTGGACGAAGTTCGCAACAACCGCATCAAGAGCGCAACCATTCAGGAAGGACAGGGCGGCACCGAAATCGCAGCTGTCACCACGGATGACCGCAAGCTGCGCACGACGGCGACCTATCTGGACCGCGGTCTGGTGGGTGACCTGATCGCCAACAACGTCAAGTTCGACGTCAAGCCCCGCGAAGAAGGCTCGCTGCTGATGTCGCTGCTGGTGAGCTGGGGTCCCATGCTGCTGTTGATCGGCGTCTGGGTCTACTTCATGCGCCAGATGCAGGGCGGCGGCAAGGGCGGTGCTTTCAGCTTCGGCAAAAGCAAGGCGCGCATGCTCGACGAGAACAACAACACCGTGACCTTTGCCGACGTCGCAGGTTGCGACGAGGCCAAGGAAGAGGTCAAGGAAGTCGTGGACTTCCTCAAGGACCCGAGCCGCTTCCAGAAGCTCGGCGGCCGCATTCCGCGCGGTCTGCTGCTGGTCGGCCCGCCAGGCACGGGCAAGACCCTGCTGGCCAAGTCGATCGCTGGCGAAGCCAAGGTGCCGTTCTTCAGCATTTCGGGTTCTGACTTCGTGGAAATGTTCGTCGGCGTGGGCGCGGCCCGTGTGCGCGACATGTTCGAGAACGCCAAGAAGAATGCTCCCTGCATCATCTTCATCGACGAAATCGATGCAGTCGGTCGCCAGCGTGGCGCCGGTGTAGGCGGCGGCAATGACGAGCGCGAACAGACCCTCAACCAGATGCTGGTCGAGATGGACGGCTTCGAAACCAATCTGGGCGTGATCGTGGTGGCTGCCACCAACCGTCCCGACATCCTGGATGCGGCCCTGCTGCGCCCGGGTCGTTTCGACCGTCAGGTCTACGTGACGCTGCCCGATATCCGCGGCCGCGAGCAGATTCTGAACGTGCACATGCGCAAGATCCCGGTGAGCCAGGACGTGAACCCCGGCATCATCGCGCGCGGCACGCCCGGCATGTCGGGTGCCGATCTGGCCAACCTGTGCAACGAAGCCGCTCTGATGGCCGCGCGCCGCAATGCGCGCACCGTGGAAATGCAGGACTTCGAAAAGGCCAAGGACAAGATCATCATGGGCCCCGAGCGCAAGTCCATGGTCATGCCAGAGGAAGAGCGCCGCAACACGGCCTACCACGAGGCCGGCCATGCGCTGATCGGCAAGCTGCTGCCCAAGTGCGACCCCATCCACAAGGTGACCATCATCCCGCGTGGCCGTGCTTTGGGTGTGACCATGAGCCTGCCCGAGAAGGACCGCTATTCCTACGACAAGGAATTCATGCTCAACCAGATCGCAATGCTGTTTGGTGGCCGGATTGCCGAAGAAGTGTTCATGCACCAGATGACCACGGGTGCGAGCAATGACTTCGAGCGCGCCACGCAAATTGCACGCGACATGGTCACGCGCTATGGCATGACCGACGCGCTGGGCCCCATGGTCTATGCGGAAAACGACGGCGAAATGTTCATGGGTCGCTCGATGGGCAAGACCAGCAACGTCAGCGAGCAGACGATGCAGAAGGTGGACGAAGAGGTGCGCCGCATCATCGACGAACAGTATCTGCTGGCGCGCAAGCTGATCGAAGACAACAGCGACAAGATGCACGCCATGGCCAAGGCCATGCTCGAATGGGAAACCATAGACGCCGAGCAGCTTGACGACATCATGGCAGGCCGCGAGCCCCGTCCGCCCAAGGACTGGACGCCGCGCAACAAGCCATCCTCGGGTGGCGACGATGCCAGTGGCGGCACACCGGCCGTGACGGCCGATGCGGCTGCCCCGGCTGCTGATCCTGCACCGGGCGCGGATACGGCGCCGAGCGCAGCCTGATCGGCCTGCCTGAACATTCCAACGGGGCCTGCGGGCCCCGTTTTTCTTTCTTGATTGTGGAGAGTGGCCATGCAGTGGCAAACCAGCCGGTTTCTGATCGATCTCGCGCGCCCGCAGGTGATGGGCATTGTCAACGTCACGCCGGACTCCTTTTCCGATGGCGGCAGGCATGACAGCCTGTCCATGGCGCTGGCGCACTGCGAGCTGCTGCTGCGCGACGGCGCGGATATTCTTGACATTGGCGGCGAGTCCACGCGCCCCGGCAGCCCGGCTGTGGGGTTGCAGGACGAGCTGGCCCGCGTGCTGCCGCTGGTGCGCGAAGCGGTCAAGCTGGGCGTGCCGATTTCGGTCGACACCTACAAACCTGAAGTGATGCAAGCCGTGCTGGATCTGGGGGCGGACATCGTCAACGACATCTGGGCCCTGCGCCAGCCGGGAGCGGCCCAGGTGGTGGCCGCCCACGCGCAGTGCGGCGTCTGCCTGATGCACATGCACAGCGTGCCGCAGAGCATGCACCAGGAGCACATGCAAGGCGATGCCGTGCACCAGGTGCGGGATTTTCTTGAGGCTGCGGCACTGGCGCTGGAAGCGCTGGGCGTGCAGCGCCAACGCATCACCCTCGATGCCGGTACGGGCTTCGGCAAGACCGTGGCCCAGAACTTTGCCTTGCTGGCGCGTGAGCGCGAGCTGGCCAGCCTGGGCTATCCTCTGCTGGCCGGATGGTCGCGCAAAGGCTCTCTGGGCCAGATCACGGGCTTGCCGGTGACCGAGCGCATGGTGCCCAGCGTGGCCGCGGCCCTGCTTTCGGTGGAGCGCGGAGCGCGCATCGTGCGGGTGCATGATGTGCGCGATACGGTGATGGCCCTCAAAGTCTGGCAAGCCATGCACGACAATGATGCGCTGCCCGGCTGATGGCAGGCGCCTGCTTTCTTAAAACAACTGACGACAAGGTCTCGCAATGGCTCGACAATATTTCGGCACGGACGGTATCCGCGGCACCGTAGGACGCTCACCCATCACCCCAGACTTCGTGCTGCGGCTGGCGCATGCGGTAGGGCGGGTGCTGCGGCGTACGGAAGAGCGGCCGACGGTGCTGATCGGCAAGGACACGCGGATTTCGGGCTATATGCTGGAAAGCGCGCTGGAGTCGGGCTTCAACTCCGCGGGCGTGGATGTGGTGCTGCTGGGCCCTCTGCCCACGCCGGGCGTGGCCTACCTCACGCGCACCCAGCGCGCCAGCCTGGGCGTGGTGATCAGTGCCAGCCACAATCCCTACCCCGACAACGGCATCAAGTTCTTCAGCGCACAGGGCAGCAAGCTGCCCGACAGCTGGGAGGAAGAGGTGGAGCGGGCCTTGACCGAAGATCCGGTCTGGGCCGATTCTTCGGCCTTGGGCAAGGCCCGGCGCCTGGACGACGCCGCAGGCCGCTACATCGAGTTTTGCAAGAGCACGTTCTCCTCGGAGCTGACGCTCAAGGGGCTGAAGATCGTGGTCGATGCGGCCCACGGCGCGGCCTACCAGATCGCGCCCAAGGTGTTCCATGAGCTGGGCGCCGAAGTGATTGCCATCGGCTGCACGCCCGATGGTCTCAACATCAACAACGACGTCGGTGCGACCCATCCCGAAGCCATGGTGCGCGCAGTGCGTGCCAACGGCGCGGATTACGGCGTCGCGCTCGATGGCGATGCCGATCGCCTGCTGATCGCCGACGCCAAGGGGCGCCTGTACAACGGCGACGAGCTGCTTTATCTGCTGGCTGCAGATCGACTGGCTTGCGGCACGCCCTTGCCGGGCGTGGTCGGTACCTTGATGACCAACCTGGCCGTGGAGTCCGCGCTCAAGGCCCGGGGCGTTGAATTTGTGCGCGCCAAGGTCGGTGACCGCTATGTGCTCGAAGAGCTGACGCGCCATGGTTGGCTGCTGGGCGGCGAAGGTTCGGGCCACCTGCTGGCCCTGGATCGCCACACCACGGGCGATGGCCTGATCAGCGCCTTGCAGGTGCTGCAGGCCTGTGCGCGCAGCGGCACCAGCTTGTCACAGTGGCTGGCGCCCGTGCCCTTGTACCCGCAGGTGCTGGTCAACGTGCGTCTGGCGCCCAGCCAGGACTGGAAAAACAATCCGCATCTGGACCAGACGCTGGAGCGCGTGCAGGCCGAACTGGGCGACACGGGCCGGGTGTTGATCCGCGCCAGCGGCACCGAGCCCTTGCTGCGGGTAATGGTCGAAGCCCGTGACCAGGAACAGGCCAGCCGCTGCGCGCAGCAGCTGGCTGACGCGGCCCGCGCGGGGTGAAAATAGGCACCCCCTGAGCGGCTTTGCCGCTTCCCCCTCTCAACCTACGGTGGAGGGGGACGACACCATCGCTGCGGGGCGGCCCTTGCTCGGTGTCCCCTTGCTGGGACGCGCCAGTTGCGTGAGCCGCGAGCAATGCGAGCGCTGAGAAAACACCGTCTGCGGCTGCGCCGGATGGCCGTCCCCCGCTTCCCCCTCTCAACCTGCTGTGGAGGGCAGCGTCGCCAGCCGTTGGCGCAGGAACTCCAGCAGTTCGTCGGGCGGCAGGGGGCGGCTGAAGTAGTAGCCCTGGGCTTCGTCGCAGCCCATGTCGCGCAGGAATTGCAGCTGGGCTTCGGTTTCCACGCCTTCGGCCGTGGTCTGCATGCCCAGGGCCTGGGCCATGCGGATGATGGCGCTGACGATGGCGCGGTCGTTGCCGTCATGGTCGAGGTCCTGCACAAAGGACTGGTCGATCTTGAGCTTGTAGATCTGAAAGCGCTTGAGCTGGCTCAGCGAGGAGTAGCCGGTGCCGAAGTCGTCTATCGACAGGCGCACGCCACGCGCGCGCAGCTGGTCCATGGTGGCCGTGGCCGCGCGTGGATCATCCACGGCCACGCCTTCGGTCAGTTCCAGCTCCAAGGCCTCGGGCGGCACGCAGGAGGCATCCAGGATCTGGCTGATCAGGTCGGGCAGTTGTGGCTGATGGAACTGGATGGCCGACAGGTTGACGGCCACCTTGAGGTCGGTCAGGCCGGCGGCGCGCCAGTCCCGCAACTGCTGCACGGCGGAGCGCAATACCCATTCACCGATTTGCAGGATTTGCCCCGTGTCTTCGGCCACGGGAATGAACTCGGCGGGCGAGATGGCGCCGAGTTTGGGGTGGTTCCAGCGCAGCAAGGCTTCGACGCTGTGTACCCGGCCGGTGCGGATGCGCACCTGGGGCTGGTAGTGCAGTTGCAGCTCGTTGCGCTCCAGCGCCCGGCGCAGCGCGTTTTCCAGTTGCAGCGCGCGCAGCGACTGGGCGCGCATTTCTGGCGTGAAAAAACGATAGGTATTGCGGCCGTCGAGCTTGGCGTGGTACATGGCGACATCGGCCGACTGGGTCAGCGTGTCGAAATCCGTGCCGTCCTGCGGGTACAAGGCGATGCCCATGGAGGGCGCCATGGTCAGCTCATGGTGGTCGATCTGGTAGGGCTGGCGCGAAGCTTCGAGCAGCTTGTCGGCGACACGCGCCGCGCCGTGGGCATTCGCGCCCGGCAGCAGCAAAACGAATTCATCGCCGCCGATGCGCGAGACCGTGTCCTTTTCGCGCACCACCGATCGCAGCCGCTTGGCGATCTGCACCAGCAAAGTGTCGCCCACGCGGTGGCCCAGCGAGTCGTTGACATGCTTGAAGTGGTCCAGGTCGAGAAAGATGGCGGCCAATGGCGTGCCATTGTCGCGCGCCAGCTGTATTGCGGCAGTGCTGCGGTCGGCCAGCAAGGTGCGGTTGGGCAGGCCGGTCAGGGGATCGTAATGCGCGAGCCAGTAGATGCGGTCCTGGTCGCGCTTGCGGTCGGCCATTTCGCGGTGCAGGTTTTCCACGGTGTCGCTGAGTTCGCGCGTGCGGTCGCGCACCTGCTGCTCCAGCTGCTCATGCACTTTGGCCAACGCGGCCTGGGTCTGCGTCCGCTCGGTGATGTCGACCGTGATCCAGACCGTGCCCTGACCCGGGTCCTCGGAATCGATGTGCTTGCAGCGCACTTCGCAGATCACCGTGCCGCCGTCTTTCCGGGAGAGCATCATCTCCCCTTCGAAACTCTGGCCTACGGCCAGTTCGCGGGTAAAGCTTTGCTCGAAGCGTTCCCATTCGGCCGCGCTGGCAAACCAGTGGCGCGCGCTGGTGCCTATCAGCTCGCCAGGCCCATAGCCCAGCATGGCGGCAAAATGGCCGTTGCAGCGTGTGAGCTGGGCGCTGCGCATGAAGACGATGCCCACGCTCGCATGGTCGAACAGCAGTTGTTTTTCGCGCAGCGCGATGTTGAGCATGGCCTGGGCCTGGCGCTGTTCATCGATGTCGTCCAGGGTCCAGATCGAACCTTCCTCGGGGCGCGACGGATTGATCAGCCGTCCCGTGACATCGCCCCAGAAAAGCGAGCCATTGCTGCGGCGCAACTGGCATTCCACGCGGAACGTCTGGCCCTTGGCCATGCGCGCCCTGGCGCTCAGGCCCAGGCGGTAGAACGTTCTCTTGTCGGGGTGAAACGATGCACCGTGGCGCCCGCGCAAGTCGTCTGCGTCGCCATGACCGAAAATCTCCGCGCAACGCCCGTTGCAGCGCACGATGGCTTGCTTGTGGATGAAGGCAATGCCTACGCCAGCACTCTCCAGAAGGGTGTGCTGCTCACGCAGGATGCGTTCTATGGACGCGATGGAAGCAGAGGGGCGGTGCGACACAGGGGAACGGTCTGACGAAGGAGGTGGACCAGGCGCAGCGAACGGCGATGTGCAAGACGGCCGACGGAATTCGACCGAATTTAGATGTTAATGAAGTGTAGCATTTGATACATCTTTGCAGTGCCTGTCCATGCCTGGCACCGCCTGCGCTGCCGCCGGCGGACGCTGCTGGGAGGCTTGCAGCAGTCCGTACAGCAGCCCATGGCGCAAGGCCCCCTGGGTGACGCGCATTTCCTCGATGTCGAGCAGCTGGAACACGGCGCGCATCACGCTGACGCCGCCGCCGATCACGGGCCGCAGTTCTTCGCGCAGGCCTGCCAGGTGCACTTGGCGGCTGTGGCCCAACTGCTCGAGCTGGGCCTGCAGCCAGTCCAGGCCCTGGCGGCTGATCAGGCCGGGTGCGTGCCGGCCCTGGGCTGCCAGCACCTTGCTGATGGCCCCGGCCGTGCCCGAAGCGCCATAGGCCAGGTCCCAATGGGCCGGAGCAAACTCGGCGGCCACGGGGTCCAAGGCCGCAAGGGCGCCGGCCTGCGCCTGCGCGAATTGCTCGGGACGCAGACCGCCATCGGGGAAATAGCGCAATGCCCAGGCCACGCTGCCCAGCTCCACGGAGCGGGTGACCTGGGCCTCCAAGCCCCGGCCCAGGCACAGTTCGGTCGAGCGTCCGCCAATATCGATCACCAGACGCCGGTAGGGCGACGGCGGCAGCAGCCGGGATACGCCCTGGTAGATCAGGCGGGCTTCTTCCTCGCCGTTGATGACTTCGATGGGGGTTCCCAAAATGGCACTGCCGCGTGCCAGAAAAATGTCGCGGTTGGTGGCCTCGCGCAGGGTTTGCGTGCCGACGGCGCGGACCTGGCGGCGCGGCAGCGCGGCAATCAGGGCGGCAAAGCGTTCCAGACAGGCCCAGCCACGCTCCATCGCCTCGGTGCTCAGCCGACCCTGGGCGTCGAGTGCGCCGCCCAGTCTTATGGTTTCCTTGCGACAGGTTTGCGGCACGATGCGGCCGTCTGTCACCCGCCCGATTTCGAGCAGGCAGCTGTTGGAGCCGATATCAATGGCGGCAAGCAGGCCGGCGTCGTGCATGGGGAATGGGGAAAAAGTCGAAACGGCGCGCAGCTTAGCACCTTAGCGCCTGTCTATGATCTTTTCTGTGGTGGCTTGCCCCTGCTGGCGGCGCGCCGCATGATGCACTGGTGTGCCATGCCGTTGGGGCCGTTGGAGCAGGCGCTGTGCTCCGACCGGGGGCAAAGCTTGGCGCATTCGAATGACATAGATCGCAAGCGAAGAGTGCCATTGTCACGGTAATGACATGTAAGCGGCCAATACTGGCCGGCGATGCGCCGTTCGCTCGCTGTTGGATTGTTTGTGACAAATATGACTCCTGCCAAGCCTGAGCACGCTGCTCGCTTTGAAGCCCTGATGGCCGGTCCGACTCCCACCCAGTCCGACGGGCCGCAGTCCGTGCCGCCCATGCCCGCCACCGCGGCGGTGGCCGAGCCCGGCAACGCGGTGGTGCCCGTGTCGGCGCCCGTCGGCGTGCTGCTGGACCGGGACCACAGCATTCTGGCTTTCAATGACCGGGTACTGGACTGGGCCCTGCGCGCCGACGTGCCTTTGCTCGAGCGTTTGCGCTATCTGTGCATCGTGTCGTCCAATCTCGACGAATTCTTTGAAGTCCGGGCCGCGCCGCACATCACGGCGGCGATGAGCGGCGACGCGCAAGGCGTCTACACCGCCGCGTCCTTCCAGGCCTTGATGGGCCAGGCCCATGCGCTGGTGGAGCGCCAGTACGCGCTATACAACCAGGCGCTGGTGCCGGCCTTTGCGCGCCATGGCATCCGCATTCTTTCGCATGGGGAGCGCTCGAACGCGCAGCGGCGCTGGGTGCGTGAGTATTTTCTGAGCGAAGTCCGGCCCTTGCTGATTCCGCTGGGCCTGGATCCGGCCCATCCGTTTCCGCAGGTCGCGAACAAGGCGCTGAATTTCATTGTCCGCCTCAAGGGGCCGGACGCGTTCGGCCGCACCAACGAGGTGGCGATTGTCAAAGTGCCGCGGGCCCTGCCGCGGCTGGTCCGTCTGCCGGCCAAGGTGGCGGGCAAGCAGCGCGTGTTCGTGAGCCTGTCGAGCATTGTGCGCGCCCACCTCAAGGAATTGTTCCCGGGGCGGGAGGTGGTGGAGTTTTCGCAGTTCCGTGCCACGCGCCATTCGGAACTGGCGGTGGACGAGGAGGATGTGGACAATTTGCGCACGGCCTTGCGCGAAGGCCTGCACCACCGCCACTACGGCCAGGCCGTGCGCCTGGAAGTGTCTTCCAGCTGTTCGCCGTTTCTGGCCGATCTGCTGCTGCTGCAGTTCCACCTGCCGCAAGGCGCCTTGTTCCGCGTGCAGGGACCGGTCAACCTGGTGCGCTTGGGGCAATTGGTGGACCTGGTCAACGACGCCTCACTGCTGTTCCCGGCCTGGCAACCGGTCTGGCCGCGCCAGCTGCAGCGCGGCGTGTCCATCATGGCCCAGCTGCGCCAACGCGACGTGCTGATCCACCAGCCGTTTGAGAGTTTCGACGGCGTGCTGGCGCTGCTGCGCGAGGCGGTGAACGACCCGCAGGTGCTGGTGATCAAGCAGACCATTTACCGCACCGGTTCCGACTCGGAGCTGATGGACTTGCTGGCCGAAGCCGTGCGCCGCGGCAAGGAGGTCATGGCCGTGGTGGAGCTCAAAGCCCGCTTCGACGAAGAGGCCAACATCAACTGGGCCGAGGCGCTTGAATCCGTGGGCGCCCAGGTGGTCTATGGCGTGGTCGGGCTCAAGACCCATGCCAAGATGATGCTGATCACCCGGCGCGAAGGCCGGCGGCTGCGCCGTTACGGGCATTTGTCCACGGGCAATTACAACGTGCGCAGCGCCAGGCTTTATACCGACCTGGGCTATATGACGTCGGATCCGACCGTGACTTCCGACATGGACGAAGTCTTCAACCACCTGGCCAGCCACAACCGCCTGCCGCAGTTGCAGAGCCTGATCATGGCGCCGTTCCATTTGCACAACCAACTGCTGGCGCTGATCGAGCAGACGGGCGAAGCCGCGGCCAAGGGCAAGCCGGCACGCATCGTGGCCAAGATGAATGGGCTGACCGATGAGTGCCTGATCCACGCGCTGATCGCCGCCGGCCAGAAGGGCGTGCAAATCGATTTGATCGTGCGCGGCGCCTGCATGCTCGCGCCCCAGCGTCCGGGTCTGACGGACAACATCCGTGTGCGCTCGGTGATCGGCCGCTTTCTCGAGCACACCCGGGTGTTCTACTTCCGCCAGGGCGAGAAGGAAGACCTGTAC
>JAMNYN010000043.1 GCA_023622805.1 Pseudomonadota bacterium
ACTTTGACGTGAACCTGGGCGACCTCCTGGTCCACGTCGAAAGCTGCACCCTGGATATCACCGACAACAGCAAGACCGCGCAAACCCGGGGCGTGCCTGATGGCTACGTCGACGGCGACGTGGCAGCGGCCGGCGAACTGGAACTGGACTCGACCAACTTTAACCTGTTGATCGAAGCGGCCCGCAGTGCCGGCAGTTTCCGCAAGTTGGATGCGTTCGATGCGGTGTTTTTCGCCAAGGCCGGCGACGACGAACTGCGCATTGAAGCCTTCGGCTGCAAATTGAAGGTCTCCAGCCTGCTGAGCATCGATCCCAAGGGTGGCGAGAAGACCAAGCACAAGGTGCCTTTCGAGGTCACGAGCCCGGACTTTATCCGCATCAACGGCGTGCCGTACCTGGATGCCACCGAGATCGAGGGCATTAGCTGATGGGCGATTGGCTCGACGACGCCAAGGCGATCGAGGAACTGGAGCGCGAGCGTTCTATCGAGGCCCAACTGGCCCGGCCGCGCCCCTCGGGGCCGAGCCGCAGCCATTGCCTGGACTGTGACAACGAGATCCCGGCCCGTCGCCAGGCTCTGCCCGGGATTACTCGCTGTGTGCCGTGCCAGACCCTTAACGAGCGGAGAGACCGCCGATGACCGACGCAACCACGCCCGACCTGGTGGCGAACTCCGCTCGCCTGGGGCGCCTTGAGCGAAAAATGGCAGTAGTCGAACACCGCGTTGGCCAGATGGAAACCGTGCCCACACGGGTGACGAAGCTGGAACAGCAGTTTGAGCATATGTCTGGCCAGCTGTCTGAGCTGAACGAGGGCCAGCAGAAGCTGACCAGCGTTGTGTCCAGCCTGGGCACCAAGATCACCTGGGCGTTGGCTGTCGCCAGCACCCTGTGGGCCGTGCTGCAGATGATCGGTCCGACCTTGCTTCGCGTGGTGTTCCCATGAACCTGCGCGGCAAGATCGCCGCCGGCGCCATTGCGCTCTGCAGCTCCACGCTGGTGGTGTTTCTGGGCACCTGGGAAGGCAACGGCCAGAACACCGTGTATGCCGACAAGCTCGCCCGTGGCCTGCCAACCGTGTGCAAGGGCATCACTCGCCACACCAGTCCGTACCCGGTGGTTGTGGGTGACTACTGGTCGGACGCCCGGTGCAGCGAAGTCGAACAACTGGTGATCAGCAAAGGCCAACTGCAGCTGGCCGACTGCATCACCAACCAGGACGTGGGCCAGAACACCTTCGACGCCCTGAGCAGCCATGGCCACAA
Source organism: Pseudomonadota bacterium (assembly GCA_023622805.1). Taxonomy (GTDB): domain Bacteria; phylum Pseudomonadota; class Gammaproteobacteria; order Burkholderiales; family Burkholderiaceae_C; genus Comamonas; species Comamonas bellezanensis. Next base: position 1,265 of record JAMNYN010000043.1, read on the forward strand.
CTTCGGCACATCCAACACCTGCGCCAGTCGCGCCGTGGGGCTGATCAATGCCGGCCGCATCAAAGACGGCTGTCAGGCCCTGGCCTGGGCGCCTGACGGCAAAACACCGGTGTGGGCCTTCATCACCACCGCCCAGGGCAAAAAGGTGTTTATCCCGGGCCTGCATGCGCGCCGTTTGGCGGAAGCGGCTCTGTGCGAGGCGGGCTTGTGATGCGCGAAGGCACTTTCATCCTGGTGCTGTGCCTGGTGGCTTGGTTCGGTTTCGACCTGCTGCAGGGCCAGCGTGACACCGCTCGTAGCGAACGTGACGCGGCGCTGTTTGAAGTGAACGGCCTGCGCGACGCGGCGCGCATCAGCGGCGAGATGCTGGCCGATCGTGACGCTATCGACCTTCAACGAACTCTGGAGCTGAACCATGAACGAGCTGAAAACGATGCTCTGCGCCTTGATGTTGCTGCTGGCCGTAAGCGGCTGTCAGTCAAAGCCTCCTGCAGCGCTGCAGTGCCCGCCAGTGCCGGTGCCGGCGGCGTGGCTGATGCAGCCACCGCCGAACTCGCAGCAGACGCTCGACCGGATTATTTCACCCTTGTCGACCAACTCGCCCTGAGCAAGCAAATGATCTTGGGTCTGCAAGACCACGCCTTGCGGGTATGCCCGCGCCAGTCTCAACCGACACTCAACCCCTGAACGGAGCAACACCATGACCGATAAACGCGACATCACCCTGGAAGTTGGCGAAAAGGAATTCACCTTCGAACTGACCCCGCAGGACGTGACCAAGTACTTCAACGCCGTCACCCAAACCAACAAGGTTTCGCCGGCCAACAACCTGCTGGTGACCACGGTTAAGCAGGAAGAGCGCGCCACCCTCAAGGCCCAGTTGGGCAACCCGGTACTGGTCATGCAACTGGCCGGCGCGCTCCTGGAAGAGTACGGCCCGGACGTTGAAATCACCGTAAAAAAGCCCTCGACCACGCCGAACGACTGACTGAAAACGGCCTTGGCCAACTGGTGGCCCTGGCTAATCGCTGGCTACCCGGTGCCGAGCCCACCGCCGAG
>JAMNYN010000772.1 GCA_023622805.1 Pseudomonadota bacterium
GATTTCTCCTTCACGCCCGTGCTGGACCTCGACTGGGGCGAGAGCGGCGTGATCGGCGACCGGGCCTTTCATTCAGACCCGCGCGTGGTCGCGGCCCTGGCCAAGAGCCTGATGCACGGCCTGCTGCAGGCCGGCATGGCCAACTGCGGCAAGCACTTCCCCGGCCACGGCTTCGTCAAGGCCGATTCGCATACCGACATGCCCGTGGATTCGCGCGGGCTGCAGGCCATTCTGGCCGACGATGCCGCGCCTTATCCCTGGCTGGCCTCGGTGCTGACCAGCGTCATGCCGGCCCACGTGATCTACCCCAAGGTCGACAAGCGCCCCGCGGGCTTCTCGGCCAAATGGCTGCAGGACATCTTGCGCGGCCGGCTGCGTTTTGACGGCGCGATCTTCAGCGACGACCTGAGCATGGAAGCCGCGCGCCGGCTGAACGGCAAGACCCTGAGCTTCACGGACGCTGCCATCGAAGCCCTGAACGCGGGCTGCGACATGGCGCTGCTGTGCAACCAGAGCCTGGGCGAGGGTCTGGCGCTGGACGGGCTGCTGGACGGCCTGCAGACCGCGCTGGAGCAGGGCCGCTGGACACCCAGCCTGGACAGCGAATCGCGCCGCCTGGCGCTGCTGCCCGAAACCCTGCCCCAGAGCTGGGAGGAGCTCATGCTCCAGCCGGCCTACCGCAACGCGCTGGACCGTCTGTCCTGACAGGCCCCGCAGGGCTGCAGCGCGTTTTTCGGGCTTACCGGGAAAAACGGTCGCTGAGGAAGTCTTCCACGCGCTGGAGTTTCTTTTCTGCCCACGAGGGCTCGGGCTCCATCCGTCTGTTGATGGGGCGTGCCACGTTCTTGTTGAACCAGCGACCTGCATCTTCGATGGGGTTGGATGGTTCTGAGTTGGTCAGGTCTTTCCAGAGCGTTTTGACATCGTTCTGAGTGTCTTTCAGGAACTGGCGCATCTGTTCCTTGGGCCGCTGCAGCGTATCCGGTTTGCTGCTCTCGAAAAGGTAGGCGCCAATGTCCTTGAACAGTCCAACGGCACCGTTGATGACCGAATTCAGCCCCCTGGACAGGCTGGCTAGAATGCCTTTGCTGCTCTCCTGGCCGGACTGCGCGCGCCCCCGGTTTTCGCCAGAGCCTACGCTGATCGGGCGGTCGCGCAGACCGCCAGTGCCCTGTCGCGTCGAGCGATCGATGGCCGATGACTTGACCTCCTGCGTCGTCTCCATAAACCGGAGGGAAGTCTGCTGCAGGTTGGCGGATCTTGACAAAAGGTTCATGGAATACCTCCTATCTCAGGCGCGCAGGCTCGTAGAAGCGTCGAAATAGGCGGGAACGCCGGGCGTACTGATACCCGAGGCGATGTAGTCCTGCCAAGCCAGGCCGATATCGGCGGTTTTGGCGAGCAGTACCGCGAGTTTTTCTGAATCGAGGTCGCGCAGCGGCCGGCGCAGGCTCAGGCTGACCGTGTTGTCAACGGGCAGCATACCCAGGGTCGCACCGCCGGTGCCGGTCCACAGGTGGTTGGCGTGCAGCAGGGCGGCGGCCACTTCGGCCCAGCGGTCGGCACTGGGCGCCGCGAGCAGGCTGCACAGCAGTACCTCAGCTTGTTCACCTTCTCCGTCGAGCTGCAGGCCGATGGGCAGGTCATCGATGACGATTTCTTCTGTCGCGATCAGCGAAGCCGTATCCAGTCCGATTTCCTCGGCAAGCGTAATTAAAAGGTCCTTGTAGGGCTGGTACATGAGCGCTTCCTTGTGAGACAACATGGAAGCTTTTAGTAACCGTGGCCCGGCATAGGTTCCATTGTTGGAAGCTGCGCCAGATGTCTGCGGGTGTCGAAGAAGGCCGTCGCGCTCAGCTGCGTGTGGTCAACTCCACGGCGGCCGCTTCTTCCACGTCCGAGGGCGGAGCATCGTCCGGCACATGGGCATGGATTCCGCCTTTCCAGCGGCGCACCACGCGCTGGAAGATCAGTGAATTTGGAATCTGCAGCAAGGTGCCTTCGCCATGGCGGCCCGAAGTATCTTCCAGCGTGGTGTAGAGCATGTTGATGTCGATCACGCGGCCTTTGGCGCCGGGCTTTTCCGCGGTGTCGAGCAGCTCGATGTAGTCGCCCAGGCGGTAGGGTCCCACGGTGACTATGAGCAGGGCGCAGAACAGGTTGGACAGCACGCTCCAGGCGGCGAAGAAGGCCACGGCGCCGACGGTGGCAAACCCCGTGAAGGCCGTCCACAGCACGGTGGCCGAGACGCCCAGGCGCTCCAGCAGCAGCAGCACGGTGGCTGCAATGATCAGCCAGCGGATGACGCCGCGC
>JAMNYN010000301.1 GCA_023622805.1 Pseudomonadota bacterium
CTTCGCGCGCCGCAAGCCATGGCGCGGACCGCGCCATGACCCTCAGCGTCGTCATGGCCTTGCTGGCAACAGCGCTCGCCGGCAGCGCTGCGGTATGGCTGGCCACACGTTCACAGCGCCAGCTGCTGCGCCAGCATTCCCTGCACCCGCCAGCCCCCCAGGTCCATGCCGCGCGCCAGCGCCTGGACGACGGCTCGGCCCGGCTAGACGAAGTGGAGCGCATCGAATGAAGCAGCAGCGCTGCGGCCATTGGACTGCGCTCTGGCTGGGCTGCGCGGCCGTCGTGTTGCTGGGCCTGGCCGCCGCCTTTCTGGCCTATGTCCACGGCAAGCAGATGCATGAACTGCGCGAGCAGGCGGTGCAAACGCGCGCCCGCCTGATGGCGCAATCCATCAGCCAGCGCCTGACCCACGCAACGGACACCGGCATCCCGCTGGCCAAGCTGGTCGGCGTGCCGGAATTCCTCGATCGCTGGAAGAAAACCCATCCCGAAGTCACGCACATCGCCGTGTATTCGCCCCAGGGGCAGGCGCTGTGGCGCAGCCATGCCGACGCAGGCCAGAGCGACACCGCCATGACCACCGGCCACGCCGAGCTGATGCAGGACGGCGCAGTCCGCGCCAGGGTCAGCGTGCAGCTGCAAAGCAGCGACATGGAAGACCTGGGCAAGGCCGCGGTCTGGCTGGTGCCAGCCGTGTTGCTGCTCAGTGCGCTGGCCTACCTCGCCGCCCGCTTTGCCGATGCCCAGGGCCCGCGCCTGCGCAACCACGGTCTGCGCATGGTGGTCCACTGGGTCACCCTGGGCGATTACCGTCGCCTGCTGGTGCTGCCCCAGCGCAAACACTTCGACCTGCGCGTGCAGGAGCTGACGCAGGCCATGCGCGGCGTGCACGAGCGCATGGCGCGCACCCGCCAGCTGATCGGTTCGCTGCGGCGCACCGAGCCCCAGCAACTGCGGCGCGATTACCTGGACCAGATCCTCAAGGAGACCGAAAGCACCGACCTCTTCACCGACCACCAGCCGCAAATCTTGCGGCTGGTCGCAGCCCAGGCCCAGTCCTTGTGGATCGCCATGCTGCTATGCCTCGGTGCCGTGAGTCCGCTGACCTATGCCCTGCTGGCGTTCCAGCCGACCGACCCTGCAGCCGACCGCTGGCATGGGGCCCTGCCGGCCCTGTCGCTGGCGGTGCTGAGCCTCTCGGCCGCCATGGGCTGGGCCCTGCTGTCACGCCTGCGCCTGACCACGCTGAGCGTGCTGATCCTGAGCAACCTGGCCTTGCTGCTGCCCGTGCTGGCCCTGCTCATGGGCCACGCCGTCCATCCCGGCTGGATGGCGGCCTGGAACGGCTTGTTTGCCGGCGCCGCCATGGCCGCCTGCACGCGCGCCCAAACCCACCCGGACCAGCATCCGGGCTTCCTCCACGCCCAACCCGCGCTGCCAGGCGCTGCCCTGCTGGCCTGGTGGGGCTGCCTGCTGTGGCTGGCTCCCGCACTCGGTTACTACACGCGCGAAGCGCTGTCCCCTTCCATGGCAGCGCTGGCACTGCTGCTGCCCATTGCCTGCGCGCTGTTCTTCGCCACCCGCTGGGACGTGGCCCACAGCCCCTGGCGCGTTCGCATGGCGGCCGTGGATGCGCCCCCGCAGCCGCGCCGCGCCTGGCGCCTGGTGCTGCTGGGCATGGCCGCGGGTCTGATGGCCGGCCTGGTGCTGCACGCCATCGCCACGCAAATCGAAGACCACGGCCCTGTCCTGTTGCAGCAGTGCGCCTTGGGCATAGGCTTGGGACTGGCCTGGAGTCTCTGGAATGCGCGTGGCAGCGCCGGCCCTGCAGGCAGGCTATCGCAGGCCCTGAGCTTGGCGGCCATCGCCCTGGCCTTGACCTCCAGCCAGGCCAACTCCCTTGCCGCCCTGGTGCCGCAGGCCTGGCTGGACAGCATCCAGGGCCTGGGCTACCTGCTGCTGGGGCTGCTGCTGGGCCAGGGTTTTGCGCAGGCCGCCCAACAGGTGCAGGCCTGGATCACGCCGCGCCTGCTGCTGTGCGGCACGCTGGGCGCGGCGCTGGGCGCGGCCCTGCTCGTACTGGACCTGCATGTCTGGATCAGTCCCCTCGCGGCGCTGCTGCTGGCGATTGCAGCGCACGCCAAGCGATCGAGGAAAGCACGGGATGCCTCTTAAACCCCGGCTTTTCAGCATGTTCGCGGCCAGCATTGTCGGCCTGGGCCTGCTGTGTGCCGCCCTGGTCGGGCAAACCCTGGCCCACGGCCGGCAGCAGCAGGCACAGGCGCTGCTCGGCATCCAGGCCCATGCCTGG
>JAMNYN010000097.1 GCA_023622805.1 Pseudomonadota bacterium
CAACTGGGCCACACTCATTTTTTTAATTTGCGACATCTTGCAACCTTTCGTCTTCAGAAGAACTACGCCGAAGCCATGCAGCGGCTGTAACATGGTTGGTGTCTGGCTGTGCGCACAAGGCGGTGGCTGCACGGGGTCATACCGAGGCACCGCGCGGGCCCATGCCCTGCGCCGGTGTGGTCAAACCTTAGGCGATGCATGTGACGGCATTGCGAAAGCGGGGGCCTGCAAGCCGCACTGCCCGGCCGGAGATCGTGGCGGGCGGGGTCACAGGCCATCAGGCGAAGGCGCCTGATGCGGGATCAGTCGGGCTTGGAGCGTAGTACGCGGCCGTCTTCAGGGCTGACTTTGACTTCCATCAGCCGGCCTTTGGCCGTGAGCACGTCCACGGCGAAGGCCGTCTGGCCCCAGTCGTTGCTCAGCTCGGCGTCGACCACCGTGCCCGGCGTGTGCTTCTGGGCCGCGGCAATGGCTTGCAGCAGCGTGATCTTGCTCGCTTCCAGGCGTTCACGTTCCTTGCGCTTGGCCGGGCCGTCGTCTTCATGCTGCTGGGCCACGCCCGTGGTGGCGTTCACCCAGACTTCGACACTGTGGCCTTGGGGAGTGATGATTTCGACTTCGTAGCGCACCTGGCCCTTGTCATCGTCGAGCTGGGCATCGAGGGCCTTGCCCGGCACCACCGCCAGCGCGGCCTGCACGGCCTGGGCCAGCGTGACCTTGGTCTGCGCCACCATGGCCTGGACCTGGGCGACACTGTCCTTGGCCATGGCCGGAGTGGCCGCGGCCAGGCCGCCAAAAATCAGCGACAGGGAAAGGGTTAGGGTAGAGATGGTGTTGCTTCGCATGAAAGCCTTTCTAGAGGGAAAAAACCAGGGGGCACGCAAGGCGTGGCGCATCCGACATCCAGTGCAGCACATGGGTAGCGGTCCGATATCCGATCATCGGCGTAGGCCTCAATCTAAGCCAAGAGTGTGTCAAGACGCAAGCAAACCATGGCAAAGCGCTGTCATCTTTCACAAGTCTCTTGCGTTATCACAAGCTCCGGGTACATTGTTTCCCGCAAAGTGGCCTCACGCCCGTGGCTCGGCAAGCACATGCTCCACCAGCTGCTGGGCATGGGGCGAAAGCCGCTCCCCTTGGCGCACGCACAGCAGCAACTGCCGCGCCGCCCAGTCATCGCTCAACGCCAGCCGCTTGATCCTGGTCGACCGCGCGTGGCGCATGGCCGCCGCCTGGGGCACGATGCCCACGCCAATGCCCAGACCGACCATGCGGCACACGGTCTCGAAACTGCGCACGCGCACCCGATACCGCAGCGGCCGGCCCAGCCGGCGGGCTTGCTGGGCAATGTGTTCCTGCAAGGCCGCGCCCTGGACCAGGCCGACGAACTCGCAGTCCAGCACCTGCGCCAGCGTGACGCTGCGCTGTGCGGCCAGGCGGTGGCCCCGGGGCACGACCAGCGACAGCGGATCCTGGCCAAAGGCAAATGCCGTCAGCCCCGCCAGATCGGCCCAGTCCGAGACCACGCCGATGTCGCACAGTCCGGCGCGCAGCGCATCGACGATTTCGTGGCTCAGCCGTTCTTCCAGGTCCACGGAAATCGCCGGGAAGCAGTGCAAAAAGCTGCTCAGCGCCTGCGGCAGGTATTCGCTCAGCGCCGCCGTATTGCACAGCACGCGCACCTGGCCCTGGAGTCCGGCGCCATAGGCGTTGAGCTCGCCGCGCAGGCACTCCATCTGCTGCAGCACGGTGCGCGCGTGGTGCAGCAAGGTGTGGCCGGCCGGCGTGGGCTGCACGCCATGGCGCGTGCGCAGCAGCAACGGCAGGCCCAGCAGGTCTTCCATGCCGCGTATGCGCTCGCTGGCCGCCGCCAGGCTCAGATGGGAGCGCTGCGCGCCTGCGGTGATCGTGCCCGCTGCGTGCACGTGCAGAAAAAGCTGCAGGTCGGTGAGGTCGAATCGCATGCGCGGCACGGTAGCACGCTTTGCCTTAGGCATGGCCTGAGGCTGGCTTCGCATCATCCGCATTCCGCGCCGCGGGCGCCGCGACCAGAATCCGGCCAAAGGAAACACAGCATGGAACTGGGCAATGGATTCGCGGGCGGGCATGCGCCCTGGGTGATGGCCGCGGCTTGCGCGGTGTTTTTTCTGGCCGGGCTCGTCAAGGGCGTGGTCGGCCTGGGCCTGCCCACGCTGTCCATGGCCTTGCTGGCCTTGCTGGTGGCGCCGCCCCAGGCCGCGGCCTGGCTGGTGGTGCCCTCGCTGGTGACCAACGTCTGGCAGCTGCGCCCCTGGCCGAGCTTGGCTTCAATG
>JAMNYN010000010.1 GCA_023622805.1 Pseudomonadota bacterium
CATCTTGCGCATTCCCGGCATCTACGCCCCCGACCGCGTGGGCGGCACGCCGCGCGCGCCTGCTGCGCGGCACGCCCGTGCTGCGCGCCGAAGACGATGTCTATACCAACCATATCCACGCCGATGATCTGGCGCGGGCCTGCGTGGCGGCGCTGTGGCGCGGGCGTGCGCAGCGCATCTACAACGTGGCCGACGCGAGCGATATGCGCATGGGCGATTATTTCGACCTGGCCGCCGACCTCTACGGCCTGCAGCGCCCGCCCCGGGTGTCGCGCAGCCAGGCCCAGGGCGAGTTGCCCTTGACCTTGCTGAGTTTCATGGGCGAGTCGCGTCGGCTGCGCACCCAGCGCATGACGCAGGAGCTGCGCGTGGCCCTGCGCTACCCCACGGTGGCGCAGGGGCTGAGATCCTGAGCGGGATCAGCGCGGGTAGATATTGCCCTGGCGGTCGTAGCAGCGAAAAACGTTGCACTGGGTGATTTCCGGCCGCGGCTGCGGGCGCGCCGGTGGCGCCGGGCGCACAGGGCGGTGCGGCACCACGATGTAGGGCACGGCGGGCGAGAGCTGCTGGTTGCGGGACTGTTCCAGCTCGCCATAGGCCTGCGGCCCCAGGCAGTCCAGTTCCATCTGGCGCTGCGCGGCGGCGATCTGCAGGCTGTAGGCCTGGGTGTCGTCGCTGGCCTGGTTCAGCAGCTTTTGCAGCTGCTGACGGGATTGGGCGCATTGCACGGTCTCTCCCGGGCCTGACGCCCGGGCCGGCGCGGGCGGCGGGCGGGCGGCTGCGGCGGCCGCTTCTTCGCGTTGCTGCTGGGCCTTGCGTGCCAGGGCTTCGGCGGTGCGCTCGCGATCGCGCGCAATTTCTTCGGGGCTGCGCGCCGGCACGACTTCCTTGGCCTGGCGGCCCGCGTCGCAGGCGCCATCGGTGTAGCTGATGGCGCCCGTGCGCGGATCGGTGCAGCGCAGTACCTGAGCTTGCGCCGGTGCGCAGGCCAGGCACAGAGCACCCAGCAGGGCCAGCAGTGCTGGCCGGGTGTGGCGGCTTGGGGCAGGCACGTTCATGCTAGCTGGTGAGGGATGAAGCCGGCGCCGGGCTCAGCGCTCGCCGCGGCGTTCGCCATCCCCATCACCCCGGCGCTCGCCGTCGCGGTTGCCCCTGCGGCCGTCATCGCGGTCATGGGGGCGCTGCTGCTGCTGTTGTTGTTGTTGCTGGCGCTGCTGTTGTTGGCGCTGGGCCTGGTCGCGTTCGCGTTGCATGCGCTCGCCGTCGCGTTCCCGTTCGCGTTGCTGCTGTTGTTGCAGCTGTTGTTGGCGCTGGGCCTGCTCGCGTTCGCGCTGCATGCGCTCGCCGTCGCGTTCCCGTTCGCGTTGCAGGCGATCGCGATCGCGTGCCATCTCCGCGCGGCGGATCTGCTGATCGCGGATGTCGCGTTCGCGTTCCATGCGCACACGTTCCTGTTCGCGGAACTGGTATTCGCGCCAGGCGCGTTCGTCGCGTCGGTCAGGCACGGCGTAGACCGGCCCGCCGGGATAGATGACGGCGGGTTGTTGATACACCGGCCCACTGCGGTAGATCGCTCCGGGCTGGTCATAGATCACCGCGCCCGAGGCGTCGTAGGGGCCGGGCGGCACCACGCAGCCCGTGAGCAGGGCCGTCAAGGCACTGACAGAAAGAAGGCGAATGGAAGTCGTGCGCATAGGGGCTCCGTATGGTGCATTCGCTGCGGCGGTTCAGGCCGGGAATGGGGTGGGCACCCAGCCCTGCAGGCCTGTGGCGCAATACCGTCGGCGTGTGCCGCGTGTCTTCTCCTTATACGCGCGGCCCGGGGGTTTGGTTGACCGCGCCATGCCGACTTTGCCGGCGCGCCATGGTTGTTGCTGAATGTACGCGGTCGGCGAGTTGCATGGTCGAGGTCGCGGTCTTGACAGCTGTTTGCCGGCGCGGGGGTCTGTTGGCCGATAGAATCGTGTACGACCCCTGTAGTGGGGTCAGCGTTCTCAGGGCGGGGTGCAATTCCCCACCGGCGGTATCTGTGGCCTGTCTCAGGCAGTGACCACAGCAGCCCGCGAGCGCCTGTCTCCCGTCCTGCAGCCATGCGGGGCGAGAGCCAGGGTCAGCAGACCTGGTGAGATGCCAGGGCCGACGGTCATAGTCCGGATGAAAGAGATCGCGCAACACCACGCAGCCGCAGTGCGCCTGGATTTCGGCCCTGTGGCCGCGCAGCTTCGCGCGCGCCCTGATTCATGTGCTCAACGTGTTAATTACTTGTCATGAATCAGACTTCTACTGCTGTTACTTCTTCGGTTTCCTCTTCGGTGGCAACCGCTTCGCCCTGGGCTTCGGTGGCGCGCAATAGCCGCGTCGGCGTGATCTGCGCCAGCTGGCACACGGATGTCGTGCACCAGGCCCGCGACGCGCTGGTCGCCGAGCTGGGCCAGCAAGGCATGCCGGCCGGCCACATCGCGCATTTCGACGTGCCCGGCGCGTTTGAAATCCCGCTGCTGGCCAAGCGCCTGGCCCAAAGCGGCCGTTTCGACGCCATCATCGGCTGCGCCCTGGTGGTCAACGGTGGCATTTACCGCCATGAATTCGTCTCCAGCGCCGTGATCGACGGCCTGATGCGCGTGCAGCTCGACACCGATGTGCCCGTGCTGTCTGCGGTGCTCACGCCGCGCGACTTCCATGAACACGCCGACCACCTCGAATTCTTCCGCGCGCACTTCGTGAAAAAAGGCGTGGAAGTGGCCCAGTCCTGCCTGGCCGCCATCGCGCAACTGCAGCGCGTCGAATCCCTGCTCGCCGAGCAGGCCGCGTGAACTAGGCCGGCGGTCCGCTGGGCGCCTGCACGCCAGGCAGCCCGGTCAGATAGTTTTGCAAGGCCGCGATGGCCTGGCTCACCTTGGCTGGCTGGCCATCGCGCTGGGGCGTCATGGCCCAGATGTCCAGTCCGCCCAATGTCCACTGCGGCAGCAGCCGCAGCAGCCGGCCCTGTTGCACGGCTTCGCTGACATCCATGGCGCCCAACAGCGCCGGCCCCAGACCGGCTTCGCACATTTGCTGCAGCGACCAGTGGTTGTTGCTGGTGATGTGCGGCTGCAGCTGCCAGTGGTGCGCGGCTTCCTGGGGGTGGCGGCATTCCCATTCCAGGCGACCGCTCATGCCCAGCCAGCGCGCGCCGCTCAACTGCGCCGGATGGCTGAGTTGCCCGTACTGCGCCACCCAGTCCGGGGCGGCGCACAGCCACCAGGGCATGTGGCCCAACCGCCGCGCGGTCCAGCTGGAATCGCGCAAATCACCAAAACGTATGGCCATGTCCACGCGACCCTGCACCAGATCGATGGGTGCATCGTCGACCAGCAGCTGCAGTCGCAGCGCCGCATGGCTGGCCAGCCAGGCGCCGAGCGCGGGGGCGATATGGCGGGCAAAGCCCACGGGGGCGGCCAGGCGCAACTCGCCGCTGGGCTGGTCACGCTCGGCCGCCAGTTCGGCGCGCGCCTGCGCGGCGGCCGCGCACATGGCGGCGCATTGGGTGTGGAAGCGGCTGCCGGCGTCGGTCGGCGTCAGCTGGCGGGTGGTGCGGTGCAGCAGCGTCACGCCGCCTTCGCGTTCGAGCTGGCGCAATTGCTGGCTCACGGCCGAGGGGCTCATGCCCAGTGCGCGCGCCGCGCCGCTCATGGAGCCGTGCTGTACGACCTGGGCGAATATCGCCATGCGTTTGAAATCGTCCATGAATGCCTTTGATTGTGAAGTTCAGCTTCAAAGAGATTGTGGGCGAGACGGACTAGTTCTGTGCGGTGCATAGTGGTCGGCGGTGCGGGCAGCCTGTATGCGGCGCCCGGCCTGCAAATCGTGGACACGCCGGAATTTCCCGCCGCCATCCGTGACGGCGCGCGCGGCACGCGATCTGCTCAAGGAACTGCAGGACAGCGAGCAGCAGCTGGACTGGACTTTTCTCAGCCCGCCCATAGGCTTTCATCCCGGTGAACGCGGTCAGCGCACCGGCCAGTACCGCGTGGGCAAGGACCAGCCGCTGATGAACGGCGACCAGCCCGGCACCATCTCGGCGGCCGATCTGGCCGTGGCCGTGGTCGATGAACTCGAACGCCCGGCCCATGTGCGCGAGCGGTTCACCATCGCATATTGAGCCTACGCGGCCTGTTCCTCCAGGCGGAACACGCTCACGCCCTGGACCAGGGCGTGGGACTGCTGGCGCAGGCTCTGGGCGGCCGCGGCCATTTCTTCGACCAGCGCGGCGTTTTGCTGCGTGTCCCGGTCCATTTGCGCCAAGGCCTGGTCGATCTGCGCTACGCCCAGGCTTTGCTCGGCGCTGGCGTCGCGGATGTCGCGCACGCGCTGTGCCACGTCGGTGATGGATTGCTGCACTTCTTGCATGGTGGCGCTGGCCTGGTCGGCCTGACCCCGGCCTGTGGCGACGCGGTGGCGGCTGGTCTGGACCAGCAGCGTGATTTCCTTGGCCGCCTTGGTGCAGCGCTGGGCCAGGTGGCGCACTTCGCTGGCCACGACGGCAAAGCCCCGTCCCTGCTCGCCGGCACGCGCGGCTTCCACGGCCGCGTTCAACGCCAGGATATTGGTCTGGAAAGCAATGCTGTCGATCAAATGGCTGATGTCGGCGATCTGCTGGCTGCTGGTGTGGATGTCCTGCATGCTCTCGACCACCTGGGCCACGGCCGCATGGCCTTGCTCGGCGATTTGTCGGGCATCGTGGGCCAGCAGATCGGCCTGCGCCGCATGCTCGGCGTTGTGTTGCACCGTCTGGCTCAACTCTTCCATCGCGGCGGCCGTCTGCTGCACGGCGCTGGCCTGGCTTTCCGTACGCGCCGAAAGATCGTGGTTGGCTGCGGCGATTTGCGCGCTGGCCGCCGCGACGTTGTCCGCGTCGTTGCGCACCTGGCCCACGACCTGTGCCAGGCTGGTCTGCATGGCGTGCAAGGCATTGAGCAGTCGGGCGAACTCATTGCCCCCGGCCTGGGCGCGGGCGCGGGTCAAGTCGCCCGCGGCAATGGCTTGCGCCACTTGCACGGCCTGGGTCAGGGGATGGGTGATGGAGCGGCTGAAACGCAGACCCGCCACCACGCTGGCGCTGCAGATCAGCAGGATCACGGCCAGGCTGAGCCATTGCGCCTGGCGTGCGCTGGCTTGCGCGGACTGCGAGACTTCGGCGCTGGTCTGGGCGATCAGCGCGCCGGCTTCGTCGAGCAGCTGCGCTGGCTCGCGGTCGATGCCGCGCACGGCCTGGTCGCCGGCCTGGGGGTTGAATCCGGCGGCTTCAAATGCCGCCAGGCCCTGGCGGTAGGACTGGCCCATTGCAAGGTGGGCGGCGAGAAAGCGCTCCACGCGCTGGCGAGCTTCGCCCGCGGGCAACTGCTGCTGCAGGCGCTGCGTCAAGGTTGCGACATCACGTTCCTGGGTTTCGAAAGCCGCCCAGTAGCGGCGCAGGTCTTCGGGTGCGTGGCCACGCAGCAGCACGTTTTTCCATTCCTGGTTTTGCAGCTTGAAGTGGTTGAGCGCGTTGCCCACCAGGCGCTCATGGTCGAAGTGCTGTGCTACCGTCGTGCGGTAGGTGGTCAGGGCCTGATCCATGCGCAGCATGCCGAACAGGGCGGCGGCGAGCACCAGGAGCAGGCCGCAGCAGATGGCCAGGGGAAGTTTGCGACGCAGGTCCATGAAGGCAGGGGGTAGACAAAAAAGAACGCGGGCGATGACGCTGCAGCCGGGAGGCCCGGTACAGGCCGTGGGCGACGCGTATGGCGTGCGGATTGTGGTGCTTCCCCGACGGCCGCGCGCAGCGCAGCGCCATGGCGGTTTTTTGCTGGGGCTGTCATTTTTCTGTCATTCTTTTGTCATGTCTTTGTGCTTGCGGCCTGCGGGCCGGCACAAGACAGGGCGACGGTTGGGGGCACTGCCGCGGGCCGCCTGCACTGCTGCTGCGCGGCAGCTATGCTTGATCCTTGGGCGCAACTTTTGTGGCGCCCAGGCGGGCGGCAACGGCTGACGCAAGCCTTTTGCCAGGCTTGGCCATGCCCACCGGTCCTTTCGAGTTTGAAATGCGCGCACCGCGCGCTCCCCATGTCCACACCAGTTCCTCATCCCCGCACCGCCTGGCTGGCGGTGGTCGCCTTGGCCATTGCGGCCTTTGTTTTCAACACCAGCGAATTCGTACCCGTCGGCCTGCTCAGCGGCATAGGCGCGAGCTTTGGCATGCCCGCCGAGCAGGTCGGGCTGATGCTCACCGTCTATGCCTGGATCGTGGCGTTGGCCTCGTTGCCCTGCATGCTGCTGACCCGCAAGATCGAGCGGCGCCGGCTGCTGATGGGCGTGCTGCTGGTGTTCATCGTGAGCCATGGGCTGTCGGCCGTCGCCAACAGCTACGCCTTGCTGCTGGTCAGCCGCGTGGGCATCGCCTTGTCGCATGCCGTTTTCTGGTCCATCACGGCCTCGCTCGCGGTGCGCCTGGCGCCCGAAGGCAAGAAGGCCCAGGCCTTGAGCCTGTTGGCCGTGGGCACGTCGATGGCCATGGTGCTGGGCATTCCGCTGGGCCGCATGGTGGGCGAACTGCTGGGCTGGCGGATTACGTTCGCGGCGATTGGCGTGGTCGCGGCGCTGGCCATGCTGTGCCTGGCGCGGCTGCTGCCCCTGCTGCCCAGCGAGAATGCAGGGTCGCTGAGCAGCGTTCCCATGCTGCTGCGCCGCCGTTCCCTGGCCTGGCTGTATGTGCTGCTGGTGGTGGTGATCACCGCGCAGTTCACGGCCTATAGCTATATCGAACCGTTCGTGCAGACCCTGGCCGGCCTGGGCAGTGACAGCACCACGCTGGCGCTGCTGCTGTTTGGCGGCATGGGACTGGTCGGCAGCCTGTTGTTCAGCCGCTGGGGCATGCGCTATGCGCGCCGCTTCCTGCTGACCACCTGCGCGGGACTGGTCCTGTGCCTGTGGTTGCTGCTGCCCGCGGCCGGCCATGCCTGGAGCTTGCTGGCCGTGATCTCGGTCTGGGGCGTAGGCATGCTCTGCTTCGGCCTGGTCATGCAGTCCCTGGTGCTACGCCAGGCCTCGGATGCCACCGATGTGGGCATGGCCATGTTCTCGGGCATCTACAACATCGGCATCGGTGGCGGCGCCTTGCTGGGCAATCAGGTCATCGCGCACTCGGCGCTGGCGAACATCGGCTGGGTGGGCGGTGGCTTGGCCCTGTTGGGCCTGCTGTGGTGTGTCTGGGCCGGCGCGCGCTGGCCCGGTTCTGCCAAGGCCTGAGGGACGAGTCCTGCGCTGACTTGGCGGGGCCTGGCGCGAGGCGACAATGCCGGCTGTTTCACTTGCCGGCGCTCCCCATGTCCTTCAGTCAAACTTTGTGGCAGGCCCACGCGGACCTGTTTGAATCCACCTTGCAGCTGCCGTTCAACCGGGAGCTGGCCGCGGGCACGCTCAGCCGCGAGCGGTTTTGCCATTACATGATCCAGGATGCGCATTACCTGGTGGCCTATGGCCGGGCGCTGGCCGTGACGGCGGCCAAGGCCGACCAGGCCGAAGCCCTGGTGCAGTTCGCGCAGGCGGCGCATGAGGCCGTGGTGGTGGAGCGCAGCCTGCACGACGGCTTCATGCGGGATTTCGGCATCACGCCCGAGCAGTTCGCGCGCACGCCCTTGAGTCCGGCCTGCCAGCACTACACCAGCTATCTGCTGGCCACGGCCTGGAGCGCCCCATTCCCGGTGGCGGTCGCGGCCTTGCTGCCGTGCTTCTGGATCTACGCCGAAGTCGGTCGGGACATCCAGAGCCGTTCGGCACCCCACAACCCCTACCAGGGCTGGGTCGATGCCTACGCCAGCGAAGAATTCCACGCGCTGGTGCGCGCGGTCTGCGCGACGGTGGACCGGCTCGCGGTCGACGCCACGCCGGCCACCCTGGCGGCGATGCGCGCCGCCTACACGGACGCGGCCCGGCTGGAATGGATGTTCTGGGACAGCGCCTACCGGATGGCCGACTGGATGGAATGAAGCACCCCCTGAGCCGCTTCGCGGCTCCCCCCTCTCAGCCTTCGGTGGAGGGGGGCGCCCGGCTAGGGGCGACACCATCGCTACGGGGCGGCCCTTGCTCGGTGTCCCCTTGCTGGGGCGCGCCAGTAGCATGGGCCGTGGGTGGCACCCATGGATGACTGGGGGATTAGCCGCGGCCCAGCAGGGCCAGGCACAGCGGCATCAGCAGGGCCGTCGCCACGCCGTTCAAGCCCATGGCCAGGGCGGCAAAGGCGCCCACGGTCGGGTGGATTTGCAGGCCCCGGGCCGTGCCGATGGCATGGGCTGCCAGCCCCAGGGCGAAGCCTTGTTCGGCCGGGTCGGTGGAGCGCAGCAGGCGCACCAGCAGCGGCGCCATCATGGTGCCGGCAATGCCGGTGATGGCCACAGCGACGGCCGTCAGCGAGGCCGTGCCGCCAAAGCGCTCGGCCATGGGCAGGGCGATCGGGATCGTGGCCGATTTCGGCGCCAGCGCCATCAGCGTCGCGTCGCTGGCGCCGAGCAACCAGCCCAGGCCCAGGGCCGACAGCAAGGCCACGCTGCAACCCACCAGCAGGGCCACGCTCAGCGGCAGCCACAGCGCGCGTATGCGCGCACGCTGAGCATACAGCGGCAGCGCCAGCGCCACGGTCGCCGGGCCGATCAGCAGGGTCAGCAGCGACACGCCGCTGCGGTAGGTGGCGTAGGGCGTGTCGGTCAGCAGCAGCACGCCGACGATGGCTGCCACGGCCGTGAACACCGGAATCAGCAGCGGGTGGCAGCCGCTGCGCCGGTACAGCGCCATGGCGGCCAGATAACAGCCCAGCGTCAGCACCAGCCAAGGCAGGGCGGACGTGGAGAGCCAGGCGAAGGGGGCGGTCCAGGCGGCGCTCATTTCTGGGTGACCTTGGCTTGCAGGCGCAACATCCAGCGAAAGCTCAGCAGCGTGGCCACAAAAGTCAGGGCCGCGCCGACGATGCAGGCCAGCAGGAAAGGCTGCCACTGCCGGGTCAGGTTGTCGAATTCAAGCATCACGCCGGCCACCACGGGAATGAACAACAGCATCATGTTTTGCAGCAGCGTACTGCCCACGCGCTCCAGCGCTGCGGGTGTGCGCCCGTAGGCGATCAGCCCCGCGAGCAGCAGCAGCGTACCGACCAGGGCGCCGGGCAGGGGCATGCCGGTGAGCTGGACGATGGCTTCCCCGGCCAGTTGGAGGGCAAACAATGCGGTGATGGCGTAAAGCATGGGTAAAGTTGAAGGTGACTGCGGGTGACGTGCCGGGCCTTGGCGCGTCTGAAAATGAAGGCTTGGATCATCGCAGGCCCGCGCAAAAGCTGCCGGTCCAAGCTTGCACATTGCAGGTCAAGAGAATACTCTGAGGCCCTGGCTGCAAAACCTGTAGCAAGGAGAAGTCCATGACCGTTAGTTTCCACGCACTGAATTTCGAACCCACCGTGGATGAGTTGGCTGTGCTCAAAAAACTGGAGCTGGGAGAGTCTATTTCCCTGGAATCCGCGGCGCGCGAGCATGTGTCCAAGCGCTTGCTTGAGTGGGGCATGGCCCACCAGGATGGTGCGGGAAAGTGGTCGTTGACACCGCTGGGGCGTGAATTGATTCGCCGCCGGGATTGAAGCGGGGGGCCTGCGGGCCTCTTGCCTCAAATTGCGGCAAGGCAGCCTGCTTCTAGCCAGGTCAAGGGCTTGGCTAGCCTGCGCACACGCTAATCACAACTTATCCACAGCTTTGTTCCGCGCATTTGTGGAGAAAAAGCGCTGCCCTGCAGAGCATCTGCGCCCCAATTAACGCACAACAAGGCGCTGCGCGCAATTGGTAGCGGCCCCGGTCGTTTGCCGCGGTCGCGGAAAACCGGCCGCGGCGTGACGTGCCGGCTTGCCCGCTGACAGGGGCTATGCGGTGATCTTGCCGTTGTTGGCGAGAAAGTCCAGGGCCAGGACGTTCATATGGCCTTGTGCGCTGACGGCGACGTCGATGCTGATTTCCGAGGACTTTTGCATCAAGGGCGACTCTCGGACTGCTTCCAGCATGCTGTTTCTGTCGTCTTTATCCTGCATGGTGGCGACATCCTTGTAGGAAAGCGCGTGGACACGGATGACGCCGTCTTCCCGGCTGATGCGGAATTCGACTTTGCTCTCTCCCGTGGATTGGCACAAAGCCAGTATGCCTGTGACTTGTCCTGCGCTGTCCAGAGGCAGCGATGCCTCCATGATGATGCCGAAGATGGATTGGTTGCTCAGCTCGACGATGGCTTTTCGTTCCTGCGGCGTGCAGTGCATGGCGTTCAGTGCATCCTCGAATTGCGCCAGCCGGGCCTCTTTGTTGCCTTCGAGCGCGCAGCCGTTGACTAGGTAACTGCCGCGGGCTATGTCTTTTTCCAGCTGAGGTTGGAGCGCTTCATCTTTCCGGTCGCCGCGCAGTTCAGCCAGGACCCGGCCCTTGTCGCAGTAGATGATTTCGCGCGACAGGCAAAAGCTGTCTTCGGGCACGGCCGAGTCCAGTTGCAGGGTGTAGCGCTCCTGGCCGTCTTCTCGAGAAGATTGAAATTTATCCTTGTAACCTTCCCCCGCCATCGCCTGCAGCGCAAGAAAAGCCGTGATCTTCACTTGATCCGTGGAGGTCGGGGAGTACATGTCGAAAAGCTGCTTCTTGACTTCCGCGCGCTGGGTTCCGCAGAACCAGTCAGACACCTTGTCCAGAATACGCGTGACGACGGAGCCGATCTCATCCCGGCTGCTGGCATTCTTGACGGTGGCTAGCTCTTGCGATGACACCAGGCTGGGATTGAACGTGTGCGCTGAGAGGGCGTTGGTTACGGTCATGGGCGGCTTTCATGCGGTGGTGGGGAAGCAGGCTCCCGGGGTCATGGTGGGTAACACCCAGTGGCCACGGGTTCCATCCGGGACAGGGCCGGCGCAGCGGCTGCCCGCGCCCACCGCCAGGCCCCAGCCTGACAAAACCCCGCACGCTCAACGCTTGAGCAAAATCCGGTTGCTCAGCCCCTCGGGCTTGCGCAGCAGCGGTGCTGTGCGGGCCAGGCTGCCCCGTGCGCGCGCCGCAGAAGCCGGGCAGGCGCCGGTGGCCATGTAGGTCAGCGCCGCCGCCATGCGCGCCTCCCGCGGATCGCCGAGGGCGTGTTCGAAGTCGTCCGGCACGGCACAGGTGGGCGGCATGCCGTCGCTGTAGTCGCTGAACCCCTTGGCGTTCTCA
>JAMNYN010000770.1 GCA_023622805.1 Pseudomonadota bacterium
GGGCTCGGCCACCCCGCCCGCGACTTCGGCCGCATTCGGCAGCAGATGGGCCAGGCAGGATCCCACCATCTGCCGCAGCGCGGCGTCGGGCGAGTGCGGTTCCTTGAGCACCACGTCCTGGCCATGTTGCGGTGCTATGGACTTCTCGCCCCGCGCCAGCTGCTGGCCGCGCTCGGCCTTGCTGACCACATCCAGCCACAGGCCGTGGCGCTCGGTCCAGCGCGCCGCCAGCGCGACCAGTCCCGCCACCGTGCCCGCCTTGAGCTCGAACTCGATTTCATGCAGCTCCCGGCGTTCGCTGCCGGCACGGATTTCGCCGATGTCCAGTGCCACTTCGGCCTGCACGCCCGGGCTGCGGATCAGGCGCAAAGTGCGCTGTACGTCGGTCTCGTAATACACCTGCAGGCTCGCGGCCTGATCGCCCAGGGCAGCGGCCAGCAGCTCGCCCGCGGCCGTGCCCGCATGCAGCGCCAGGTCCAGCGCCGGCTCGCCCGAGCCATCCAGTGGGGTAACGCGCGGCACTTCATGCTCCAGCCGACTCCAGCGGTTGGCACCGGGACACTTGAGCGTCTGAACCCAGGCCTCGCCCTCCTGGCGCAGGCGCAGCGTCACATGGGCCGCTGCCAGCCGCCGGTCGGGCGTGTCAAAGTATTTCGCCTGCAGTCGCAGGGTCTGCGCCTTGGCCGTGGCCACCGCCCGGCGCAAGGCCGCACGCCGCGCCAACGGCACCTGGAATTTCAGTTCGATTTCGGTCATTTGATTGTTCCCATCCTCCAGAGGGTGCGCTGCGCGCCCTGCTCCCAGCTTGTTTTCTGACTATAGCGGGAGGCGCGAAACGGTGCGTCCTCATTTCGCAGCATGGGGTAAGCAAAACGGCCAAGGGCCCTGCAGCGGCGATGCGGGGCGACAAAAAGCATAGAGAAAAGATGAACCATTGCACTGAACAATCCCGACCGCCCCTTCAAGCTGCCGCTTTGACAATGCGCACTGCCCTGCATGACTCGCCATGCAGGGCATCTAAAAATCCGCTGCAGATGCATTGAACGGTTTCCCTCATCTTCTCCATGCGCAAATATTCCCCAAGAATCCTCACCTACATCACCATTCCCTTTCTTGCATGCGCGGCGATGTGGCTACCCGCGCCCGCAGTGGCGGCTGCTCTCTGGGGCACATGGACCGGCTACCGGCTCATGTCCTTGTATTACCTGGAAGACAAAATGGATCTCGTTGGAATGTTTTCATTGGGCAGCTCCGCATTCCCCCCAGACGCGCTCTCTTCACCTTGATCGGCGTAGGTCTCGTTGGCTGCCTGGTGGCCGCGCTCATCGACAGCGAGGTATTGGCAGCACTTTTCATGATCATGATCTTCACCTGCATCGAAGGCCTGCTGCGTGAGTGGGAACACAAGTTCGACACCAGCGCAAATCACTGGTTGCAAAAGATCGCCCCTGGCACGAGCTCCGCCCCACACCCTCCGAGGGATGGCCGGCGCTTGTAACATCCGGCCCATGAGCTCCCTCGCCACGCGCCATCCGGCCAACCCTCAGCTGATGCATTTCGGCATCAACACCCTGGGCCGCGACTTCGCCGTGGGCGATATCCACGGCAGCTTCAGCGCCCTGCAGCGCGCGCTGGACCGCATCGGTTTTGTGCCCGGCCAGGACCGGCTGTTTTCCGTCGGCGACCTGGTCGACCGCGGACCCGAGTCCCATCAGGTGCTGGACTGGCTGGACCGCCCCTGGTTCCACGCGATCTGCGGCAACCATGACTTCATGGTCTGGCGCACGGCGTTGGGCGACCCTTTCCCGGACGTGAATTTCCTGGACCATGGCGGCACCTGGTTCAAGGCACTCGCCCCCGCGCAGCAGCGGCAAGTCGGCGAGCGGCTGGCGGCCCTGCCCCTGGCGATGGAAGTGCAAACGCCCCAAGGCCTGGTCGGCATGGTGCACGCCGACTGCCCCTGCGACGACTGGCTGGACATGCAGAACCGGCCGCTTTCGGCCCATGCCAAGGACTACTGCCTGTGGTCACGCAAGCGCATTCAACGCGGCGACACCAGCCCCGTGCGCAACGTGCGCGCCGTCATCCATGGCCACACGACGCTGGCCCGCATGCAGACGCTGGGCAACGTGTTTTTCATAGACACCGGCGGCTGGCGCCCAGGCCATGGGCATTTCACGTTGGTGGAACTGCACACGCTCAAGGCCTGGCAAGTCCCCGCCTAGTTTTCCGTTCTGGGGATCACGCCAGCCTGGGCCCAGGCACGCCGTCTTCGACCACAAAGCGCGCCAAGGTCGAGACACCGCTGT
>JAMNYN010000280.1 GCA_023622805.1 Pseudomonadota bacterium
AGACAGGCTTGAGCGCAGAACGTTCCCCTGAACTGCGCAAACGGCCTGGCGGGTTTTTCATCTAGGTGGCGCGGGCGCTGTGCATAGAATGTCCGCTGGCAGACGGCGACCGCTTCGCGGCCGGCGTCTGCCTGACCAGGGCTTACGGGGCCTGGAACGGGGTTCATTCCCATGTCCCTCTCGACGCTGCTGCGCTCGCCACTGTCATGCCCTTCCTGCAAGTCCTGACAGGGTGAAAGGCAAGGCAGCTTTCTACCGGCTGGCGCTGCGCGCCCGGCCATCACCGAGGCAACTGCCTCGATTCCATTCGCTTTCTCACGCCGACCCGGTCCCGGGGAGCGCTAGCTTCCGCCTTTGCAAAAGGGGCCAGGACGGCGTCGCGTCAGGCGAAAGACCAAAGGAGAAATCATCATGCGCTGCAACCCACCCCGGCTTCTGGCCTGTGCAGTCCTTGGCACCCTGGCGGCATCCGTGCCCGCCTGGGCGCAATCCTCGGTATCCATCAATGGCCTGCTCGACGCCGGCATTTATCGCGGCTTCGATGGCGTCAATCAGCTGGGGACTATCCAGCGCAGCCATGTGGCGATTTCGGGATTGGAAGATCTGGGCGGCGGCCTCAAGGCGGTGTTCCGTCTGAGCACGCGCCTGGAACTCGATGCTGGCGAAACCGAAGGCGCGGGCGTCAAGCCCTTCTGGCATGACGAATCCACCGTGGGTCTGCAAGGCAACTGGGGCACGGTGCGCGTGGGGCGGGCATTGACGGCGATGTGGGCGCAGGACTGGAAGTTCGACCCCTGGGCCAACTTCAACCGCATCGCCTCACCGGCCTGGTACCAGTGGCATGCGCTGACGCCCAGCGATCCCTTCGGCAACAACGGCACGGCCGAGTACGGCCGCATCAACAACGGCCTCTTCTACGATTCGCCCCGGATTGCCGGTTTCACGCTGCGCCTGAGCGCCTCGCCCGAACGCCAGACCGCGCTCGGCGCCACGGGCCGGCCGTATTCCGCGGTGCTCGAATATGAGCACCAGGCGGTGGCCGCGATGGCGGCCTTGGAGCGCAACAGCCAGGGCGACAGGAACAGCTTTCTCGCCGGCAAATACCGCTTCGGCAGCGCGGCCGTGATGCTGGCGCATGACTTCAGCCGCCGCGCGGGCAATGTCGGCGAGTCCCGCGCCACCACGCTGGGCGGCACTTACCAGATGGGAGCGACCACGCTCAAGGCCGGTTACGGCCACCAGCGGCTGAACCAGGACACCAACCGCTTCGTCTCCGTCGGCGCCGATTACGCGCTGTCCAAGCGCACCACGCTGTACGCCAGCCTGGGCAACCAGCGCGATGCCCATGTGGCGTCGCGCACCGCTTTCGGCGTGGGAATGTCGCACGCATTCTGAGCGGATGGCCCGGTTGCGGGCGATGCCCAGCAGACATGGCTGGCAAGGATATGCACCAAGCCCTAAAATACCGGGTTTGTCCCCAGATTTCCAGAAAGCCCTGCCATGAGCCTGAAATGCGGCATCGTGGGCCTGCCCAATGTGGGCAAGTCCACTCTCTTCAATGCACTGACCAAGGCCGGCATTGCGGCCGAAAACTATCCCTTCTGCACCATCGAGCCGAACACCGGTGTGGTGGAAGTGCCCGATCCACGCCTGGATCAGCTCGCTGCGATCATCTCCCCCGAGCGCATCGTCCCGGCCATCGTCGAGTTCGTCGACATTGCCGGCCTGGTCGCGGGCGCGAGCAAGGGTGAAGGCCTGGGCAACCAGTTCCTGGCCCACATCCGCGAAACCGATGCCATCGTCAACGTGGTGCGCTGCTTCGAAGACGACAACGTGATCCACGTTGCCGGCCGCGTCGACCCGATCTCGGACATCGAAGTCATCCAGACCGAACTGTGCCTGGCCGACATGGCCACGGTCGAAAAGGCGCTCAACCGCCACAGCAAGGCTGCCAAGTCGGGCAACGACAAGGACGCCGCCAAGCTGGTGTCCCTGCTCACGCCGATTCTGGCTGCCCTGAACGAAGGCAAGCCCGCGCGCGTGGTGCCCGTGTCCAAGGAAGATGCGCCGCTGCTCAAGCAGTTCTGCCTGATCACCGCCAAGCCCGCGATGTTCGTCGGCAACGTCAGCGATGACGGCTTCGAGAACAACCCGCTGCTCGACCGCCTGAAGGAATACGCCGCTGCCCAGGGCGCGCCCGTCGTGGCCATCTGCGCCAAGATGGAAGCCGAAATGTCGGAAATGAGCGACGAAGACCGCGACATGTTCCTGGCCGAAATGGGCCAGGACGAGCCCGGCCTGAACCG
>JAMNYN010000749.1 GCA_023622805.1 Pseudomonadota bacterium
AAGGCGCTGGCCTGCCGCGATGGGCTTGGCAGCCACCACCACGGAATGCTGTTCCGCCGCCGGGGTTTGCGCGGAAGGCAGCGTCGCTTGCGCTGGTGCGGCGACACGTACCGGCTGGCGGCCGAGCATCCAGGCCCCAATGGCCAGGCCAATGGCCAGAACGAGCAGCAATCCGGCGAAGATCTTGGTGAGGTTCACAGCGTGCGCTCCCTTGCATCGTTATTTTTGAGAATCCGCGAAAACCGGTGGCCTGTTGCCGCACACGCTGCGGTGGGCTGGCAAGAAATAAGAGGGTAGGCAAAGCACGACATCTTTCCTGCCTATGGGGCCGAAGCCAGTCCATGGCCCAGCACGATCCAGATCGCGCTGAGCGCCATATAGCCCGCGTAGGGAATGCTGCGCTCGACAACGCGCTGTCCGTCGATGGGTGCAGGGCGGGTGGTTGGGGTGCCCAGCACCGTGGCCATGCGCAGGGGCAGATGGGCTTGCAACCAGCTTGCATAGGCACTGGCCTGCAGCCTGCGCCATGCCAGAACCAGCAGGCCGTGCATGCCCGCCAGCAGACTGCCGCCCACCCAGATGAGCAGCAGATCCAGCGAAAAACCGAACCAGAGGCCCAGGACGGCAGCACACTTCACATCCCCGGCTCCCATCCAGCGCAGCAGGTAGAACGGCAGCAACGCGGCGAATGCCGCGAGCATGCCGGCCAGCCCGCTCCAGGCTGAAACCTGGAGTGGCTGCACACCCCCGGCCAGCGCTGCCAAGCCCATGGCCAGGCCGAGCAGCACCATCCAGTTGCGGACCTTGCGGCTTTGGAAGTCTATGACGGCGATGGTGATGAGCCAGAGCAGCCATGAGAGCATCAAGAGGGCAGGGATTTGCATGGGTTGCAGGCACCCTTAGGTTGTGGATGCCGGTGCCTTATACCCAAGCTTCTCGGCGATCGAGCTGAAGACTCCACTGAGCGTCGTGCCCAGGATGGAGACGGTGCCCATGATGGCCACCGCAATCAGCCCCGCAATCAGCCCGTACTCAATGGCCGTCGCACCTTCTTCGTCATTCCAGAAATTCTTGATGAGGTTGGTCATAGCGAGATCTCCATCCAAAGTCAGGCCCATGTGAACAAAACAGTCACTGACGATGGGCTAGCGCCAGTGGCTGCGGGGAAACAGGGAGCGATCACCATCGCATGGCACTGGTGACGGGGGCATCGGGAGGCTGGGACCATCGCTTCGGCTCCAGCCGGGTCTCCAGCCGTAGCTGCAGGCGTTGGGCGATCACCATGGGGCGTCCGTTCGATGCGGTGTCCGGGATGGCGGCCTGAGCGCGGGCCAGGGCGGTTGGCGGCGGGCCGAACAATTGCTCCAGCCAGTGCTCGGGCAGGTCCTGGGGGAGCAGCTGGCCGGTGGTGCGCACCAGCCGCAGCTCGTTGATGCGCTGGTCGTACAGCGCGTCGGCCTCGTCCAGCATGAGGCGCTGCATGTCCAGTTGCGCATCAAGCACCTGGGCGAGACTGCCCCGGCCCACTTCGAGCAGGCGGCGGTAGCCTTCGAAGGCAAAGCGCGCTTCGCGTACGGCATTCGTGAGCTGGGCTTCGCGCTGGCGGCCGGATTGCCAGCGGCCCCAGGCAGCGGAGGCGGTTTCATGCACCTGGCGGCGCACGCTTTCCTGCTGTGCTTCCTGGGCCTGCAACTCGTTGATGGCCTTGAGAATGCGGTCGCGCAGCTCAAAGCCGTTGCCGAAGTTCCAGTTCAAGTCCACGCCGTAGCGTGTCCCTGCGTTGTAGAGCACGCCTTTGGGATCGTGCGTCTTGGCGATGGTTGCGGCCAGCGTGGGAAAGCGCTGGGCCTTGCTGCGTTCGACTTCGGCGCTGGCGCGTGCGATCAAATGGCCCATTTCGCGCAGCTCGGCGCTGTGGGCTTCGGCATTTTGCAGCGTGGCCTGCTCGCTCACCGGCATCCATTGCGCGGGCACTTGCAGTTCGGGCAGCCCCTTGTCGGCTGGCGCGTAGTTGAAATAACGCGTGAAGCGGGCCTGGGCGTCCATGCGCTCGGATTGCAGACCATGCTGCTGGGCCAGGGCGCTGGCCTGGCGCGAGGCCGCCCGGCGCAAATCATTGCGGCCTACGGCACCCAGTTCCGCGCGGCGTTCCTCGACTCGTGCGAGCTGGCCGATGATGTCGGCCGAGTCGGCGGCGATACGGGACTTGCGGTCAAAGCGGTGCAGTTCCAGCAAGGCAGTCAGTGCTTCGAGCAACACGTTTTGCTGGGTGCTGTAGAGCATGCTGCCCTGCGCGGCTTCCATCTGTTCGGCCGAGCGTATGCCCGAGCTGATGGCGCCGCCGTCGAGCAGATTCAGCCGCACTTCGGCATTCAGGGCGTTGTAGGACTCACGGCGCTGGTTTCGGCTCTGGCCCAGCGTGGCATTGCCCGAGGAGGTGCCGACCTTGAAAGTGGGCCAGCGCGCGCCTTTGGCCGTGCTCAGATCATGTCCCGCGGATTCTGCCGCCGAGCGGGCCTTGAGTACGTCCGGGTGTGCGATGAGGAGGGCGTTGATGGCTTCCAGCAATTGCTGGCGGGA
This sequence comes from Pseudomonadota bacterium, assembly GCA_023622805.1. Lineage (GTDB taxonomy): Bacteria > Pseudomonadota > Gammaproteobacteria > Burkholderiales > Burkholderiaceae_C > Comamonas > Comamonas bellezanensis. Next base: position 2,581 of record JAMNYN010000749.1, read on the forward strand.
GCTGTTGCCGGCCAGCGAATCCTGTGTGAGCTGGTGGGCCAGCTGCAGGGGCGGGACGCTGGCGCTGGGCGCGGGACCCGGGCCACGTGCATCCACCAGGGCGAGCAGCGGATAGCTTTCTGGCGGATCCTGCTCCGGTGCCGCCGAGGCCAGGCTCCAGGCCAAAGGTGCGAGCAGCAACATGACCCAGGCCTTGGCGCTGGATCCTGTGCCAGAGCGTGCGAAAGCGTGGAGACATGTCATGGGCATCAGGGCTCCCGGAAGGCTTCACTCTGGATGTGCAGCACGGGGCGCAGCAGGTACCAGATAAATGGCTCATGCCCCACCAGCAGGTCCAGCTCGGCCTGCATGCCGGTGGTGATGCGGTTGTCGATGCGACCGACCCAGGGCTGTTGCAGACTGGCCTGGATGCGGAAATAAGAGGGCGCGTCGGGGCGGTTGGGATCGCGGTCGGCGTCGGCCGAGACCAGCCGGACCTTGCCTGGCACGCAGCCATAGCGCAGATAGTCGTAGGCCGAAATCTTGGCCTTGGTGGCCTGTCCCGCATGGACATAGCCGCGGTCGGACGGATTGAGGCGGGCTTCGACCATGATTTCATCCTTGTCCGGGACGATCTCAAGAATGGGTTCGCCGGGCTTGATCACCCAGCCGGCACCGGAGCTGCGCAGGCCTTTGACGATGCCGTCGGTCGGGGCCAGCACCACCGTGCGTGTGCGTTGGTTCTGGGCGCGGGAGAGGTCTTCCGACAGGCTCAGCAGCTCGCGCTCCGTCTGCGCCAATTCATCGGAAGCGCGTCGGCGAAATGTGCCCTGCGTTTCCTGCAGCTTGGCCTGGGCCTGTTCGACCTTGGCGCGATTGCTCACCAGATTTTGCTTGGCAGCGGCCAGGTCGGTGCGCACCAATTCCAGCGCGCGCCGCTTGTCGATGACTTCGAGCTGGCCTATGAGCTGCTCGGCTGCCAACTGGTTGGCGATGGCGGCTTCCTGTTCATGCAGGCGCAGATTGTTTTCCAGGCCTTGAATGCGGGCCTGGATTTGCGCCACATCGCCGCGCGCCTGCTCGAGCATGGCCTGGGCGGAGGCCAAGCCCCCCTGGTATTCGAGCGCGCGCGCATTGAACGAGCCCAATTCGGCGCGCGCAATCCTGGCGTCCAGGTCGGCAGGGAAGTCCGCGGCCTTGAGCAGGCGGCCCTGGCTTTCGGCGCCCAGGCGGGTCTTGACCGCTTGAGCGGTGGCGCTGCGGGCAGTGAGCTGCTCCAGGTTGAGGCTGGTGCTGCCCAGGTCGATTTCCAGGATGGGCTGGCCCTTGCTGATCGCCTGGCCTTCCTTCACGTGGACGGTGGTGACGATGCCGCCTTCCAGATGCTGTACGGTTTGCACCCGGTCCGACGGGATGACCTGGCCGCTGGCGACGACCACGTTTTCCACTGGATAGAAAAGGCCGACGGCCACGAGAATGGCCACGGCGCAGACCAGCAGGCGTTTGCGCGTGATGCGCCGCCCTGCATGGACCCGCTCTGCGGCGGCATTGTCAGCGGTATCGGCATCGGCGTCGGACGTCTCGCCTTTGGCGGCCTGCGAGCGGGCATCCGCAGCCCATGCGTGGCGCAGCACCTCGGGCAGATCATGGTCACGGCCAGGCTTCATATGGACACCACTTCCTGCTTCAGCGCAGGTTCCGTTGTGGCGGTCGCTGCGCCGGCATTGCGTGCAACGCCAAACAGCTCGGGCAGCATTTTTTCGGGTGTGCCGTGGTCGATCTGGCCGTCTCCACGCACGTGGTAAATGTGCTGGGCCAGCGACGCGACACGCAGCGAATGGGTGACGACGATGACCGTGTGCTTGACGGCAATTTGCTGCAGCGTCTGCAGCAACGCGGTTTCGCTTTCGAAGTCGAGGTCGCTGCTGGGCTCGTCGAGAATCAGCACCGAAGGATTGCGCAGGAACAGCTGGGCCAGGCCGAGCTTGCGCAGCTCGCCGGCGGACAAGCCCGCGCCGCCTTCACCCAGTACGGTCTGATAGCCGCCCGGCAGGCGGCTGATGAAGCTGTGCGCGCCGGACAGCTGGCAGGCGACGAAAATCTTGTTGCTGTCGGCCTCGGGGTTGACCATGCGCAAGGCGTCGATGATGGGTCCGCTGAACCAGTAGGACTGCTGGGGCAGGCAGCCTACCCAGCGTCCGAGATCACGGCGCGAGAACTGGGCCATGTCGTATTCATCGATGAAGATGCTGCCCTGCGTGGGCTGGTACAGCCCGGCGAGCAATTTGGCCAGCGTGGATTTTCCCGCCCCGTTGCGTCCCAGGATGGCATGTATCCCGCCGGGTCCCAGCTGCAGGGAAACCTCTTCCAGTGCCAGATGGCCCGAAGGGTAATTGAAGCTGACTTGCTCGAGTCGGAAGGCACCGCGCGGGCGGGGTGGCTCCAGGGTTTGGGCTTCGGGCTCCAGGGGCTCCTCCAGTACCGCCTGCAGACGGGCGGTCGCTTCATTGGCGCGCGCCAGGGAGCGCCAGTTGCTGGCGAGCTGGGCAATGGGCCCCAGGGCTTTGCCCGACAGCAGATTGACGGCCATGAGGCTGCCAATGCTCATCCACTGGGCGTTGATGGCGAGTGCGCCCACCGTAATGACGGCGACTGAAAAGAAGGTGAGCAGCACATGGCTGGTTTCCTTGGCGTTTTCCATTTCGCCGTTCTTGCGAAAGCTCTCTGCCAGCCAGCGGTCATAGCCCGATTGCCAGGACTGCTTTGCGGCATCGTCAAAGCCCAGCACCTTGAGTGTGGCGCGGGCATTGCAGATCTCGGCCGTGCCGCGGTCCAGCTGGCGGGCCTGGTCGATTTCCACCACGCGTGCGCTGCGTACTTCGTCGGCCCACCACCAGGCCAGCACGCTCAAGATGAGCATGGCCACGAGGATCACCGGCAGCACGGGCCAGGCGATGATGCCCACGACGACCAGGGCGATCAAGGCCATGGGCAGATCGAGCAGGGAGGCCGCAAGACCACCGGACACGCAGGAGCGCATGGCGCCGATATCGCGAAACAGTTGCAGCCATTGGCTGGCCGAGCGCCGTTCCAGCGTCAGCAGTGGATGGCGCAACATGCCGTTCATCAGGGACTGCGTGACTTCCCGGTCTATGGTTGCACCCGCTTCGCGCAGCGCACGGGCACGTCTGCGGCGCAGCCACAGCTCCAGGCTGAGAAAGCAAAGAACACCGGCGACCATGGCCGTGAGCGTCGCTGTACCGCCGCGGGAGATGACCCGGTTGTAGACCTGCAAGAGAAAAATCGAGGGCAGCAAACCCAGCAGGCTGATGGGCAAGGAAAGCCATGCTGCCTGACGCAGATGCCGGGACGCTTTGTCGAATGAATCTGCAATGGCCGTGGCACACCCCGAAGCCTTGTCTGCCTGCAGATTCTTGTCTGTGGCAGTGAGCAGATGACGGGGGAGCAGGTATTGCAGCATGGGGCAGGAAAATCTTGGTTTTATAGTCTGATCAACGGTTTCAAATGAGATTGAATTGGTGGTTACCCTTGAGTCGTGATTTCAAGAAGGTGATAGTTTTTTTCGATTGAGGTGAGTGCCTGGAAAGTATGTTAACTGCGCTTTGATCTGCATCAAGGTGTGTTTATATTAGTTTAATTTAGTAATCAATTGTTTGATTGTCGAGAAATGATTGTGGGTTTTTTAATAGATTGGCGGCTCATAGTTTTTATTTATCTATTTGTTTTTTGTGTGTGAGATAAACAATAGGGTGTGGGTTGGCCATATTGTTGAGCGCTTTTTGTGGGTTGTAGGTTGTCGTAACAGTTATGGGCTGATTGCCAAGGATTGGATCCATTTCGAATGGAAAGCGAACAACTTTGCAAAGTTTTGTCAGGTTTTTTCGATTTTTGTAAATTGATCACAATATGGGATTGCCAAACCCCATTTTTCAAAGGAGGAATGCTCGCGCTCGCGCAGGGTGCGCGCATTGGGGCGGCGTGAAACTCCGCATCGGTTACGGATTGAAAAGCTTGTAGGTGGAGAACGCGGTTAACAGCAGCAGCGCGGCGGCGCTGCAGTTGCTCACCAGGTCGGAACCTGGCGCCAGCGAAAGCAGTACCGCCTGCTCGCGCGAGAGGGGGGCCAAGGAGGGCCAGCCGGGGCCGGATGATCCGTTGACCTCTCTGCAATAGAAATGCCTATGGGCCAGCGCCCAGCGAAGATAGTGCTTATCTCGCAAGGCGCCGTGGCATGGATTTAGTAGTGAAATTTCAGCAATGGCAATGGCCTGCCAGCGCTGGTTATCAAAACCATCAGCATAGGATTCGTCATTACTCTGACGATTTATCGGGGGTAGCTTGAAAAATGCTTGCGGCAATTCGTCCGTCTGCCTGGCTTTGAATGCCGGCGATTGTCCAGTCTCATTGGCGACATGGATTTGGTATTGATCGAACGCGTCCAATGCCAGAGATGTCCATGGCTTGGCCTGGGCGGGAGCGGTGCTCTCCCGGGAGTTTAAATTCTCGGCCAGCTGCGCGGTATGGTCTATGAGGTTGGAGAAGTCGCGGCCGCCTTGTCGGCTGGAAATATACCGGGTGTAAACCAGTAGACGCATGGCCTGCTCTATGTGCACTGTATCCGTGCGCAAGAGCAAGGAGTCGGTGTTCTTCCCGGGGTATGCAATGGCCCGGTCTATGGTCCGAGCCAGCATGGCATGGGTAGACTCGGTTGCGGCAACATGGCGTTGCGCGAGCAGCAGGGCGTAAATCATGCCCAGATGGTCGCAACCCATCACATTCAACCAGTTGCCATCGCGCTGCTGCTGCTGGCAAAGCATGTTTACCGTCGGAATGAATGGCTGCCATGGATCGATGGGCGAAGGGGGCGTGCAGCGCGCCCCTGGCATTCTTGGCAGAACGGTTTGCACGCCGTTGCTGTCCACATGCAAGCCCCGCAGCCGTAGCAGCAAGTTGGCAGGTGTGGCGGCGGGGACGCTGTTGAGCGGAACGCAGGTTTTCAGCCGCGTGTGCAGCGTGGCCTGGCTGACGCTGGACAGCTCCATCGGCGGCAGGAGTTCGGCGTATTCGAGGTCTTCGTCTGCGAGCGCCCATGCGGAAGCCGAATCCAGCTGACAAAGCCAGGGGATGCGGCTTTCGATCACCGAGATCTCTTGCGGCCAGTCTATGCGCAGATCCACGGCGTTCAGTTGGCGTACCCATGCCCACTGACGCACGCGGGTCGCGCCTTCGCGCCACGCCGCTTCCAGGGTGTCCCTGCGGAAAATGAAAACGCAAGCATCCTGTCCTTCGGCGGTCACTGTGAAAAACAGCATGCAGCAGGAATACGGCTCGGGAAGCAGCGTGATGTGCGCTTCCAGGTGCCTCAGGCTTGTGCTCAGCTGCAAGGCCAGAGTGATCGATACCTCTTCGGGTTGAATATCGATCTTCGCCGGTACAGCCTGCCTGATGTCGGTGAGTGGGGACTTGCGGGTCAAGGCTTTCATCGCACGCAACTGATAAGAGAGGGGGGCGCCCGCTTACCGATACTCGAATTCCACGCGACGATTGCGCTGATGTGCCGCTTCGCTGGTGCCCGTGTCGGCGAGGCGTTCCTTGCCGTAGCTCACGGCTTCTATCCGGTTGCTTTCCACGCCCAGCAATTCCAGGCTTTTGCGCACCGACTCCGCGCGCTTTTGCCCCAGCGCGAGGTTGTATTCGATGCCGCCACGCGCATCGGTGTGCCCCTGGAGCATCAGCGACTGTTGTGGATGGTCGCGCAGCCAGCGTGCATGGCTTTCGACAATGGGGCGATCCGTCTGACGCACGGTATACGCATCGAAATCGAAGTAAACAATGCGCGCCATCTGGTCCGGCTTGACTGGCACAGGCTGGGTCTCGACCGGAGCGACCCTGGAACTGGCAGGGGCCGCTGGCGCTTTGCCAAACGCATAGTGACCCTCGCTGCGTTGCGAGCGGCTGCTGGACGTGGTGCCGCAGGCGGTCAGGCCGCAGGCCAGCAGCAGGGTGATGTAGAGCGGGTAGTTCTTGGTCATGGAAAATCCTTGCGTGCCCCTGTCACGGCCCAGCAGGGCTGTGGCAGGGGTGTTGTTGCGACCTGATGGGCCGCGGTGGAGAATCAAGCGATCAGGTTGTGGTGCAGCTGCTGGGGCAGGATGGAATGCAAGGCTGCGTCGCCTGCATCCGACAGGCTGCTGATCGCCACGGCGATGCCTTGTTCCGCTCCGGACTCGGCGCTGGCGAAAGCCTGCGGAACGCCGTTGCCGAGCAGGCCACCCGTCAATCCACCGTTGCCGCCGAGCAAGCCCCCGAGCAGGCCGTTGCCACCCAGCAGGCCGCCGACCAGGCCGTTGCTGCCGGTCACGCCGGACAGCAGGCCGCCGACCAGACCTTGGTCGCCCAGCAAGCCACCGACCAGATCATTTCCACCGGTTGCGCTGCCCAGCAGGCCGCCCACCAGGCCGTTGTCGCCGACCAGGACATCCACCAGGCTGTGGTCGCCGGTCAAGCTGTCGACCAGGCCGTTGTCGCCGGTCAGGCCGGACAGCAATCCGCCGACCAGGCCGTTGTCGCCCAGCAGCCCGCTGACCGGTCCGTTGGCATTGGTCACGCCGGACAACAGGCCACCGACCAGGCCGTTGTCACCCAGCAGGCCGCCGACGAGATCGTTGCCGCCAGTCACGCCAGACAGCATTCCGCCGACCAGGCCGTGGTCGCCGAGCAAGCCGTTGTCGTCCAGCAGACTGCCGACCAGACCGCTGTCACCCAGCAGGCCCCCGACGAGATCGTTGCCGCCTGTCACGCCGCCCAGCAGACCGCCGACCAGGCCGTTGTCACCCAACAGGCCGCCGACCAGGCCGTCGTGACCCAGCAGGCCTCCCACCAGATCGTCGCCACCGTTGACACTGCCGAGCAAACCACCGACCAGACCGTTGTCACCCAGCAGGCCACCAACCAGGCCGTTGTCGCCCAGCAGACCGCCGACCAGGCCGTTGTCCCCGAGCAAGCCACCAACCAGGCCGTTGTCGCCGAGCAAATCGCCAGCCAGGCCGTTGTCGCCCAGCAAGCCACCAACCAGGCCGTTGTCGCCGATCAAACCGCCAGCCAGGCCGTTGTCGCCCAGCAGACCGCCGACCAGGCCGTTGTCGCCGAGCAAACCGCCAGCCAGGCCGTTGTCGCCCAGCAAGCCACCAACCAGGCCGCCGACCAAGTCGTTCCCGCCGGTCACGCCGCCCAGAAGCCCGCCGACCAGTCCGTTGTCGCCCAGCAGGCCCCCGACCAGATCGTTGCCACCCGTCACACTGCCCAGAAGACTACCCACCAAATCGTTGCCGCCGGTCACGCCGCCCAGCAAACCACCGACCAGGCCGTTGTCGCCCAATAGACCGCCGGCAGAATCGCTGCCGCCCAGACCGCCAACCAGGCCGTTGTCGCCCAGCAGACCGCCGGCCAGCCCGTCGTCACCCAGCAGGCTTCCGACCAGATCGTTGCCACCGGTCGCACCGCCCAGCAGGCCGCCGACCAGTCCGTTGTCACCCAGCAGACCGCCGACCAGGCCGTTGTCGCCCAGCAGCCCAGCGACCAGACCGTCGCCATCGGTCGCGCCGCCCAGCAGTCCGCCGTCCAGTCCGTTGCCGCCCAGCAGGCCACCGACAGGATCGTTGCCGCCGCTCACGCCGGCCAGCAGGCCGTTGTCGCCCATCAGGCCGTCCAGCAGGCCGCCCAAGCCGCCTGCGTTGAGCAGACCTCCTACGACGCTGTCAACAAGATCCTTCACCCCGCCGTCACCGGATGTCTGCGCCAGACCGGTGAGGAGGCTGTTGAGCGTGTCGATCAACGGCTCGAGGGCCTGGTTCTGTGTGCCGACAAGCCCGTCAACCAATTGCGTCAAGGCGCCGAGGCCGCCTGCTGTGCTGGTAAGGGTCTCCAGCGCGCCAGTGGCGGCGGACAGCGTGCCGTCATTGGGGTGGAGCAGCGCGTTGAGCAGGTCCGCGAGGGGTTCGGCCACCGTGCCATCCAGCAGGTGATCCGCGGCGTCCTGAGCCGAAGTGACCAGGCCGTCACTGCTGGCGCTGTCCGCTGCCATCCTGCTGCTGGAACTGCCACCGCTGAGCAGTCCACCCAGCAGTCCGCCCAATCCACCCGAGCCCAGCAGGCCGCCCACGACGTTGTTGACGAGGGTTTGTACGTCGCCGCTGCCGCCTTCCTGTGCCAGACCGGTAGCCAGGCCTTGGAGCGTGTTGACCAATGGCTCCAGGGCTTGGTTGGGAGTGTTGACGAGGCCGTCCACCAGTTGTGTCAAGGCACCGAGACCGCCGGAGGTATTCGTGAGGTTTTCCACCAGGCCGGTGATGCTGGACAAGGTGCTGCTATTGGGGTCAACCAAGCCGTTGAGCAGATCAATGACGGGCGCGGCTGCCGATCCCAGCAACAGGCCGTCGACCAGATCCTGCACAGAGGTGACCAGTCCATGGCCGCCGTCCGGATTGTCCGTAGGATTGGTGGGATCCGTGGGGTTGGTCGGGTCCGTGGGGTTGGTGGGATCCGTAGGGTTGGTGGGATCCGTAGGGTTGGTCGGATCCGTA
>JAMNYN010000627.1 GCA_023622805.1 Pseudomonadota bacterium
GTGCGCCTGCTGGACATTCCAGTGCAGCGCCTCCATGGCGCATGGGACACCTTGCACAAGCACCCGACCGGCCCAGCGTTCTCCGATGCCATCAAGCGCGCTGCCTCGGCCAACTATGGCACCGCCGGCCGTGCCTTTCTGGAGAAGCTGACCCGCGATACCAGCGACCTGGCTACCCGTCTGGAGGTTATCAAGGCAGAGCTGATGCAGGGTATCGAGGGCGGCGATGGGCAGCCTTCACGCGCTGCGTCTCGCTTGGCGGTGCTGGCGCTGGCCGGCGAGCTCGCCACAGCCTATGGGATCACCGGCTGGGCCAAAGGGGAGGCTGTCAAGGCGGCCGTGGTTGGTTTTGAGGCGTGGATTGCCCAACGTGGCCAGGCATCCGGTAATGCGGAGGAGGGGCAGATACTGCAGGCCGTGCTGGGCTTCATTGATCGCCATGGAGACAGCCGGTTTTCTGATGCGGGCAGTGCCTACGACAGCCGGCAGCTGGCCGCCGTGCGCGACCGTGCCGGATGGTGGCAGTCGACCAGCGATGGCGTGGAGTACTTTTTCACAAAGGATGGGATGCGCGAAGCCTTGAAGGGCTTCGACTTTGCCCGTGCGCTGAAAGTCTTGCGCACATCCGGGCTGCTGGATGCTCCGCCCGCCGGTGAAGGGTCCAAATCCAAGCGCATCTACGGCCGCTCTGTGCGCGTCTATACGGTGCGCCCTGACCAAGCGCAAACAGTGACGGAGGCCACAGCATGATTGATGGACTCATTTCGGGAAAACTGTTCGGCAAGCCGGCGCAGCGCACCAGCAAGGCGGGCAAGCCCTTTGCCATTGCCAAGGTACGCGCAGCCGGTGGCGACGGTGAAAGCCTGTTCGTGAACGTCATCGCCTTCGATCCTGCACCCTGCGCTGCATTGCTGGCGCTGGATGACGGTGATTCCGTGGCGCTGGCCGGCACTCTGACGCCCAAGGCGTGGACAGACCGCGAAGGTCAGCCGCGCCCCGTCCTGGACATGGTGGCCGCCCAGGTGCTGACGGCGTACCACGTCAAACGCAAGCGCACCGCGGTGGAAGCGCCAAGCCAGGCGCAACGACAGCAAGCACCTCGGGCTGGCTTTGACCACCCGTTTGATGGCGATCTGCCGGAGGGCTTCTGACCATGGCGCAGCATTTGATAAATCCACCAGCGCCGCAACTGGTAGATAAGCCCAGCAGGATGACGCGAGCCAAGCGCGCCGCCTTGGATGCCTTGGCCGACCTTGGCAGCAACTTTGTGGAGTGGGGCACGCCACCCTACGCTGTATCGCTGCTGGCTGCTGAGATGGGTGCCGACCTTTCCAACCTGACCAAGACCATGCGGGGATTGGAGAGGGCTGGGCTTGTCGTGCGTGAGGTGGCGCGGGTTGACTGCCGGAATGCCATTTCCGGCGATCACATGCCGCGCCGATGTGTCTGCTACTGGCTGGCCGAGACCATGGCGCACGACAAGGCCCAGGCCGAGGCGTGGAGAGCTGGCTCAGCTGAGCGAGCCGCTAAGGCATTGCAGGCCATGCGCTTTTGAAGGGCACGATGAAAACCAGCATCCCCCAAAAAAGCGCGCCAGAGCGGCGGCATCCGGTCACCGACAGCGTGCCGCGCGCTCTGTTGGCTGCAGAAAAGCGACGACTCGAGCGGCTCGCCCAGATCCACGGGGTGAGCCGCAAAATAGCCGCTCAGATTGCACAAGACTTCTTCTCAGGGTCAACCCAGCCAGCGCCTTGACCCTGCTAGAGTTTTTGGCAAAATACTGGGCATGCATACAGATATGTGTGCAAGTGCTTGGGCTTGAGCGATTCGGCCCAATGGCAGCGAAGGTCATTTATGACTGGGGCACTCCAATTATTCGGCCGGAGTTTTCAATGACCAGCAATATCCAAGCACCAGTACAGACCAGCGCGCAGATTATTTGGGATGCCATCCAGGATCTGCACCAGCAGGACCAGGTGGTCACACGCGATCTACTGTCAGGGCTGACTGGGCTGAAGATGACCATTGTGGACGATCATGTCGGGAAGATGATCAATAACGGCCAGGTGCGCCGACTGCGCCCAGGCGTGTTCGCACCAGTGGCGGTCATGCCCGAGCCGCGCCCAATCTCCATGACGATGATGCCTGGCGGCATGTCCAAAATGGAGGTCGGTGATTTTTGCGTTGATCTGTGGCCCACAGAGCGCCGCATGTTGGCCAGCATGCTGGTGGGAGACGCTGTGCAGTATTCGAACATCCAGGCCGGGCACGACGCCAATTTTTTGGTGAATACGGTGTGGCAGGAACTGAAGAAACTCAGGCGCGAGCTGGGGGAGGCTTGAAGCCATGCCGAAAAAAACCGACTGGACGTCTGAAATGCTCTCGCTGCTGGGCACCATGCCAGACAAAATGCTCGCAGAGAGGCTCGGCCTGCACCACGCCACGGTCTGGCGAGAGCGAACTCGCCAAAAGCGCGGGGCCTGGACACTCCGTCAATCTGCAGTGACCTGGACGCCTAAAGCGTTGGCCCAGTTGGGGAGGGTGAGCGATTATCAGCTTGCGCTTCAGCTCGGCGTCAACTCTGGGGTCGTTCGGGGTAAGCGCCGTTCGCTAGGTATTCCCAGCGGCTCCCCGCGCCCTCGTCGAGTATGGACCGAGGCTGAAGTCACATTGCTGGGGACTGCTTCTGACCAAGAGATAGCAGAGCAGCTTGGGTGCACGAGCAATCAGGTTGGGTATGCACGCAAGCAGAGGAATATTCCCCGTTTTCGCTCCGGTCGCTGGGTTGATGCCGTTCTCCATCAGTTGGGAGTTGTGCCCGACGAGCAGGCTGCTCAGCTCGTTGGTAAATCTGCTGAAACAGTGAGAAAAGCGAGGCGAAAAAGAGGAATTCCAGCGGCCAGGGCGCCCGGATGGTTCGACGGGCACCTAGCAGAGATGGGTACGAAGTCAGATTCGCTGATTGCGCAACAGCATGGAGTGAGCATCACCACCGTCGCAAAGTTGAGAAAGACACTTCGTATTCCATCCGATACGAAGCGTCGGGCCTGGCGCCCCGAGGAGTTGGAGCTGCTGGGCAAGTTCTCGGACGCCGAAGTGGCGCGGAGGACTGGGCGCACGAGGTCGGGAGCGGCCATGGAGCGGATGAATCGGAGGATCCCGGGTATCGATCCTCGCGAAGCGGTGCGCTTGTATCGGCAGGCTCGGCTACTGGTCTAGCAGCCGAGGCTTGTTGCTTGGGCAGAATCGGATGATTGAATTCGACCCTAAGCGGAAGTTGGCTGCATGGAAAAGCGGACGCTCAACGTCCTGCTAAACGGCGAGCGGTAGCGAGTCCGGTGGAGGCCATTTTTTATGAGTGAAACGCATTTGGGCAGGGTGTTATGCACTTTGTATTAGCCAAGCTAAACCACTCTGCGGCAAAGCCCATGTTCCATAGCTGAATTTAAGGTAGCCGGAATCCTCAGTGATTTGACTGACCACATCCTCGAGAACCAGGGTTTTAAACTGTATGCTCAGTTCTTTGGGGTACGTAATGGTAATGTCAAAATTCTTGGTAGGGTGTGCCATCTGCCAATATTGAAACTTACCTCGTTCTACAATGTACTCGGCCTCAGTAATAACGATCAGACCATCAAAACTTTCAAATTTTGACAATGAATGCTTTATGCCTTCATTGATTTTAGATTGATCCAATTCTATTTCTTGTATTTTACCAGCCTCCTCGTGGTTTGCGGGAAACTGAATCTTAATCTTTAAGGATCGAACTTCCTTGAACTCGTCAGGATCAGGCTTCCAACTAACTGAATCTTGTATTTTTCCGCCGGATACCCTGCATACATACCTTACCTTATCAGTGACTATGAAATCTTCACTTTCATCTAGTTTCTTTATGAGGACTTCAGTTGACACAGATTCTCGATATGGCTCAGATATAAATTTGTGAAGGTGACGATGAAAGTACTCCAGAAAACCGCCGTCTTTGTCAATCTGCTGGTTATTGAATTGTGCTTTTAGAACATTTATTTGCAACTGCTTTAAGGTATC
>JAMNYN010000329.1 GCA_023622805.1 Pseudomonadota bacterium
GCGCCGACGCATGGCCTCGATCACGGAAGCGTTCTTGCCACGCAGGCTGCGCAGCTCGGCCATCTGGTCATCGAGATCGCGGCGCCGGATGTTGAGCCGGCGCACCACTTCGATCTGCAACTGCTCCACCCCGGACGCCACGGCCGCGCGCAACACGCTTTGCCGGCGTCCCATGATGCCTTCGGACAGCGCCTGCTCGAAGGCCGGCAGGCCGCTGGCCTGCAGCAGGGCGGCGTTGCCGCCAATCCTGGCGACCAGGCCTTTTTGCGCCGACACCGGCAGCACCCGCGCCACGTCAATGCCCAGGGTTTCGGCCGAAGCGCTGCGCTGGCGCTGCAGCTGCGCGTGTATTTCACGGCCCGTGCTGAGGCTGTCCCACAGCGTATCGATCTTGTTGAGCACCACCAGCCGCGAAGCGTCGTCCTGGCCCGTGGGCCGCAAATGCGCGCGCCAGATGGCCAGGTCCGACTGCGTCACGCCCGTGTCGGCGCCCAGCAGAAACACCACCGCATGGGCTTGGGCGATCAGGTTGACGGTCAGCTCGGGCTCGGCCCCCACGGCGTTCAGGCCCGGCGTGTCGATGATCACCAGCCCCTGGCGCAGCAGCGGATGGGGCAGATTGATCAATGCATGGCGCCACATAGGCACTTCGACCAGGCCTTGGGCATCGACCGCAGGAGGCTCCGCCCCGGCTTCGTCCTGCCACAGTCCCCAGACCTGGGCCTGGGCCATGGGCACGCGACGCACTTGCGCCACCTTGGCCAGCATGGCGGCCATCTGCGCGCCATCGTTCACATCCAGGGGCCACTGCTGCCAGGCATCGGGCCGCTGGCGCCACTCTGCCAGGCCCCGCGCCTCGCCGCGCGTTTCGATCGGCAGCAGCCTCAGGCTGGGCGCCAAGCCCTCCTCCCAGCCCAGCTCCGCCGGGCACATGGTGGTGCGCCCCGCGCTCGCCGGCATCAGGCGCCGGCCATAGGAGGAGAAAAACACCGCATTGATCAGTTCGGACTTGCCGCGCGAAAACTCGGCAACAAAAGCCACCGTGACCTGGTCGCCGTCCACCTGTGCTTCCAGACGCTGCAGACGCTCCCGCACGGCCGCATCCAGCAGTTCATGGCCCGACAGCCAGTCGCGCAGCTGGTGCAACTGCTGGGCGAAATCACGGCGCCAGACGCCGTGCTGGTCAAACTGCTGGTTGAATGATGGTCCCAAATCGCTCCCCTGCGGATGTGCTGCGGGCATGCGCCCAATTGCACAAAATATAGCCTACGTTCTCAACTAACCACTGCACCCACAGCCTATGCCGCTGGCGTGCCCCAGCAAGGAGACAGCGAGCAAGGGCCGCCCCGCAGCGAGGCTGTCGTCCCCCTCGGGGGGAAGCGACATAGTCGCTCAGGGGGGATCAATTTCTCTGACAGTAGCTGCAATAGAAAGTGCTGCGCTGGCCCTGGAGCACCCTGCGCAGCGGCGCGGCGCAGCGCGTGCACGGCAGGCCTTCGCGGTCATAGACCTGGGCCTGCAGCTGGAAATGCCCAGGCATGCCGTAGGCATTGGAAAAATCCTTGAGCGTGGTGCCGCCCTGCTCCACGGCCGCGGCCAGCACGCTGCGAATGGCTTCGTAGAGCCGGCGCGCGCGCCGCGGTCCTATGCTGTTGGCCGGCGCCAGCGGAGAAATGCCGGCCGTGAACAGCACTTCGGACGCATAGATATTGCCCACCCCCACCACCAGCTTGCCGCCCAGCAGCAGCAGCTTGATCGGCGTGCGGCTGGCCTGCAGACCCGCGTAGAACGCCGCCGGGGCAAAGCTTTCTTCCAGCGGCTCCATGCCCAGCCTGCCCAGCAGCTTGCGCGCCACCGGGTCTTCCTCGCCCTGCGGCGCATAGACCACGGCGCCGAACCGGCGCGGGTCATGCAGCCGCAGCACGCCTTGCGTGGTGACCAGATCGAAATGGTCGTGGGGGCCGGCCGCGGGCAGACCCTCAGCCGGAGCGAACCGCAGGCTGCCCGACATGCCCAGGTGCAGCAGCAGCAGGCCTTCGCTCAAATCCACCAGCAGGTACTTGCCACGGCGGCGCACGGCCAGAACCCGGCGCCCCACCAGCGCCTGCGGCGCCAGGCCAAGCGGCCAGCGCAAGGGCTTGCCCAGATGGGCGGACAAAATGCGGGCACCGGCGATGGACGGCGCGAACGAACGGCGCGTGACTTCGACTTCTGGGAGTTCGGGCATGGGAGTCCTGCAAAAATAAAGGCTGCCAGGCGGCAGACAGCCATTGCCGCCGGGTCGCAAAACACTGTGCCGTGTTCGCCACAAGGAAACGACCTTCGATTATTATGATTCGATGGTTCATCCTCTACGCCCTCGGGCCCTGGCGCTGGCCGCCGCACTGGTCGTCGCTCCCGCAATCGCCTGGAGTCAAACGGCGGATACGCCCACCGACACCGAGCTGCCGGACGTGGCTGCGCAAACCGACGACGAAGATGCCGCGGCGCTGAACGCCGAGCTCTTCTATGAAATCCTGGTCGGCGAAATGGCGGCCAGCGTGGGCGACCCCATGGGCGGTCAAGCCCTGATGCTCAATGCCGCACGCCAGAGCAACAGCGCCCAACTGTACCGTCGGGCCACCGACATGGCTTTGCGGGTGCGCGCCGGCGACCAGGCCCTGGCAGCGGCCCAAGCCTGGCTCCAGGCCTTTCCCGACTCGCGCAACGCCAACCGCTATGTGCTGCAAATCCTGGTGGCCATGAACCGCATACGCGATTCCCTGCCGCATCTGCGCCAGGAAATCGACAGCACGCCGACGCCCAGCAAGCCCGCGACCTTTCTGGCCATCACCCAGCTCTACAGCCGTGCCAGCAACAAGGCCCTGGCGGCCGAAGTCGTGGAAACCGCGCTGAACAGCCAATTGAAGGACAAGGCCGCCGGCCCTTCCGCCTGGGCCACGATTGGCCACATGCAGTTGGTGGCCGACAACCAGACGGCCGCCATCGACGCCTTGCAAAAGGCCGAAGCCCTGTCGCCTGGCAACGGCGCCGCCGCGCTGCTGGCCCTGGAACTGCTGGAAAGCGGTGACACTTCGGCCGAACCCGTCGTCGTCCGCTACCTCACCAAACACCGCAATGCCGACATGCGCATGGCCTATGCCCGCATTCTGCTGTCCAAGGAGCGCCTCGCGGCCGCCGAAGTCCAGCTGACGGCCATCACGCACGAGCATCCGGATTACGCCGACGCATGGATCACCCTGGCCAAGCTGCAGACGCAAACCCAGCGCTGGGCGGCCGCGGAAAAATCGCTGCAGCGCTTCGACGCGCTGATCCCGCAGTTGCCTGCAGGCAACCAGAACGCGGCGCGCTCCGAGTCCTACCTGCTGCACGCTTTGATAGCGGAGAAACAGCGTCGCTTTGCCGAGGGCATGGCCTGGCTCGATCGCATAGACAACGGCGACAAGCTGTTGAACGTGCAGGTGCGCCGCGCCTCGCTACTGGCCCAGCAGGGCCAGCTCGACCAGGCCCGCCAGGTGATCCAGGCCGTGCCGGCGGATACGCCGGCGCAGCAGCGCCTCAGGCAACAGGCCGAAGTGCAGCTCGTGCGCGACGCCGGCCAGCCGGCGCTGGCCTATTCGCTGCAGGACACGCTGCGCAAACAGTTTCCCGAGGACAACGAACTCGCCTACGACACCGCGCTTCTGGCTGAAAAAATCGGCAATTTCACGGAAATGGAAAGCCTGCTGCGCGCCATCATGGCCCGCGATCCCGGCTTTCACCATGCCTACAACGCGCTGGGTTACTCGTTCGCCGAGCGCGGCATCCGACTGGACGAAGCCCGCACCCTGGTGGCCAAGGCGCTGGACGCCGCGCCCAACGATCCGTTCATCATCGACAGCCTGGCCTGGATTGAGTTCCGCCTGGGCAACTCGCAGCAGGCCCAGACCCTGCTGGAGAAAGCCTTTGCCCTGCGCCAGGATGCCGAGATCGCGGCCCACCTGGGCGAAGTGCTGTGGGCCAGTGGACAGCGCAGCCAAGCCCTGGCCGTCTGGAAAAAGGGCCTGGCCTTGAATGCGGACAACGACACGCTGCGTGAAACCTTGCGGCGCCTGGGCGTGACGCCGTGATGCCGCTGGCCCCGGCCCTGCCACGCCGTGCCCTGCTGCTCGCCGCCCTGCCCGCGGCGCTGTGGCTCGCCGGCTGCGCCCAGCCGCCGCGCAGACCCGTGGACCTGACCCAGCCCGCACGCTGGAGCGGCCGCATGGCCGTGCAGTTGCAGGACGACAATGCACAGGACCAGTCCTTCAGCGCGTCCTTTGAACTTCAGGGCTCGGAGCGCCAGGGCCAGCTCACGCTGCTGAGCCCTTTCGGCGCGGTGCTGGCCGAGCTGCAATGGAGCCCCCAAGGCGCGCAGCTGCGCCAAGGCGGCCAGTTGCGCGAATCCGCGTCGCTGGACGCACTGGTGCAAGACACCGTGGGCACGCCGCTGCCCCTGGGCGCCTTGTTTTCCTGGCTTGCCGGCGAACAGGCCTCGGCCCCGGGCTGGCAGGCCGATCTGTCGCAGATGGACCAAGGTCGTTTGCGGGCGCAGCGCAGCCAGCCGCTGCCGCGCGCCAGTTTGCGTGTAGTGCTCGACCGCTAGGCCACACCGTTGACCCGCCCGCGCATCGCGCAGCGGAAGTTTTTCAGTCTTAACTTTTTCTACCCATGCGCACGCTCTACGATGTGCCGGCCCCGGCCAAGCTCAACTTGTTTCTGCACATCACCGGCCGCCGCCCGGATGGCTACCACCTGATTGAATCCGTCTTCATGCTGATCGACTGGCAGGACCGCCTGCATTTCGATCTGCGCGGCGACGGGCAGATCACGCGCCAGGACCTCAGCGGCATGCGCCTGCCCGACGACGACTTGATCGTGCGCGCCGCGCGCGCCCTGCAGACCGCCACCGGCTGCAGCGCGGGCGCACACATTGGCGTCGACAAAAGCATTCCCGCCCAGGCCGGCATGGGCGGGGGCTCATCCGACGCCGCCACCGCCTTGCTGGCGCTCAACCGCCTGTGGGATCTGAACCTGCCCCGCCCGGCGCTCGAAGCCATTGGCCTCACGCTGGGCGCCGATGTACCGTTCTTTTTGCGCGGCCAGAACGCCTGGGTGGCTGGAATTGGAGATATAATCACGCCACTCGAGAAAACGCAACAGCTTTTGCCGCAGCGTTTTGTTGTAGTCAAGCCTGATACAGGACTGGAAACAAAATTAATTTTTTCCTCTCCGAGCCTCAAACGCAATTCAGAGCATGCTACAATCTCGGACTTCGCTGCAAAGCACTTTGACTTCGGTCATAACGACTTGCAGCCGGTTGCGCAGACCCTGTGCCCCGATGTGAAAAAAGCAGTTGATCTGCTGGCAGCACACGGATTGCAAGGTAGAATGACCGGCTCAGGAAGTGCAGTGTTTGCACCGATGAAGCAAGCAGTTGAGATGACGGACGCACCTAGCGAATGGATTGTCAAAGCTTGCGAAAATCTGAACGTTCATCCACTTCATGGATGGGCCAAGGATTAAAAGTTACCGGTTGATTGCATCAGCAATTGACCCGTGTAGGGGAGTCGCCAAGTTGGTTAAGGCACTGGATTTTGATTCCAGCATGCGAAGGTTCGAGTCCTTCTTCCCCTGCCAAATGTCTTTTGCGTACAAGCAAACCCATAAACACTGGGACGCTCATGCAGACCAATCATCCTGATTTCATGATTTTTACCGGCAATGCCAACCGTGGCATGGCCGAAGAGATTGTCAGCCATCTCGGCACGACACTGGGTTCCGCTGAAGTGGGCCGCTTCTCGGATGGTGAAGTCACCGTCGAGATCCTGCAAAACGTTCGCACCCGCGACGTTTTTGTCGTTCAGCCGACCTGCGCCCCCACCAACGAGAACCTGATGGAACTCCTGGTGATGGTCGATGCGCTCAAGCGCGCATCCGCCGAGCGCATCTGTGCCGTGATCCCCTACTTCGGTTACGCCCGCCAGGACCGTCGCCCGCGCTCGTCGCGCGTGCCGATCACGGCCAAGGTCGTCGCCAACATGCTCCAGGCCGTAGGCGTGGAACGCGTGCTGACCATGGACTTGCACGCTGACCAGATCCAGGGCTTCTTCGACATCCCCGTGGACAACATCTACGCTTCGCCAGTGCTGCTGGGCGATCTGCGCCAGAAGAACTACGAAGACCTGATCGTCGTGTCGCCTGACGTCGGTGGCGTGGTGCGTGCACGTGCCATGGCCAAGCAACTGAATTGCGATCTGGCCATCATCGACAAGCGTCGCCCCAAGGCGAACGTCTCCGAAGTGATGCACGTGATCGGCGACATCGACGGCCGCAACTGCGTGATCATGGATGACATGATCGACACCGCCGGCACGCTGGTCAAGGCTGCCGAAGTGCTCAAGCAGCGCGGCGCCAAGAAGGTCTACGCCTACTGCACCCACCCGATCTTCTCGGGCCCGGCCATCGAACGCATCACCAATGGCGAAGCGCTCGACGAAGTCGTGGTGACCAATACCATTCCCCTGAGCGCTGAAGCTCGGGCATGTACCAAGATTCGCCAACTCTCCGTGGCACCGTTGATCGCAGAAACGATCAAGCGGATTTCCTCGGGTGATTCGGTACTCAGCTTGTTCTCGGAATAAGAACTCGTTTCAGAGATCTTCGGTCGCTTGCGGCCGGCACAGCAACCTCCCTCGGGAGGTTTTGTGTGTTTCAGAGCATTTCAAGGCCAATGAGGCATGTGTCGCTTGGCCTTTTTTAAATCGAGTCTGACTGGTCGCGGTCGACTCACACAGGAGCTAATTATGAACTTCGTCGCAACAGAGCGCGCTAAGCAAGGTACGGGTGCGAGCCGCCGTCTGCGTAATTCGGGCAACACGCCCGGTATCGTTTACGGTGGTGGCGTTGAGTCCCTGGCCATCGAAACCAACCACAATGACCTGTGGCACGCCCTGAAGAAGGAATCGTTCCACTCCAGCATTCTGGACATGGAAATCAACGGCCAGACCACAAAGGTCGTGCTGCGTGATGTGCAATTCCACCCCTTCAAGCAATTGGTTCTGCACGTTGACTTCCAACGCGTGGACGCAACGACCAAGCTGCACCTGAACGTGCCCCTGCACTTCGAAGGCGCCGACAAGTCGCCCGCAGTGACCCAGGACAAGTGCGTCGTGACCCCTCTGGTCACCACCCTGCCCGTGGTCTGCGTTCCTTCGGACCTGCCTGAGTTCATCACCGTGGACCTGAGCAACCTGCAAAAGGGTTCCTCGTTCACGCTGAAGCAAGTTCAGCTGCCCAAGAATGTGGTTGCCCACATTCGCGGCACGCAACTGAACCCCACGCTGGTTTCCATCGTGCCTCCAGCCGATGAGATGGTTGCTCCTGTCGAAGCAGCGCCCGCAGCTGCTCCCGCCAAGAAGGGCAAGAAGTAATCACTTCTTGAGCACAAGCCCCGGTTCCCAGGACTGGGGCTGCCCAAAGCCAACGGCCCACCTTGCGTGGGCCGTTGGCTTTGGGTCATCGAACAATGCAATACCCATGGAGATAATGCACACATGATCAAACTGTTTGTCGGCCTGGGCAACCCCGGCCCCGAGTACGAGGACACGCGCCACAACGCCGGTTTCTGGTGGATTGACGCGCTGGCGCAGGAACTCAAGGTGACGCTGCAGCCCGACCGCAGCTATTCCGGTCTGGTCGCGCGCACCACCGTGGACGGCCACAATGTGTGGCTGCTCAAGCCGCAGACGTACATGAACCTCTCGGGCAAGTCCGTAGGGGCATTGGCACGCTTCTTCAAGATCCTGCCGGAAGAAATCCTGGTCGTGCATGACGAGCTCGACATGCTTCCCGGCCAGGCCAAGCTCAAGCGCGGCGGCAGCCATGCTGGCCACAACGGCCTGCGCGACATCCACGCCCAGCTCGGCAACGACTACTGGCGCCTGCGCATAGGCATAGGCCACCCGGGCGACAGAAACGAAGTCGCCAACTGGGTGCTGAAAAAACCCGCCCCCGACCAGCGCACGCTGATCGAGGACAGCATCGCCCATTCGCTCAAGTCCTGGCGCCTGCTGCAGGCCGGCGACATGGAAAAGGCCACGCTGCAAATCCACACCACGAAACCGCCGAGGCCTAAACCCGCGAGACCCGTGATCGAGGCCAAGGAGTAATCCACTCGCAACTGGCGCGCTCCAGGCGAGGGCAGCCACGCACCGAGGCTGCCGTACCCCTCAGGGGGAAGCGGCGTCAGCCGCTCAGGGGGCGCTTTGTTTCTCTGCCTCAAGACGATTGAACTTCTGCAGCAAGGTTTCGCGGCTTTCCACATGCTCGGGATGCACGGGGATGCAGGCCACGGGGCAGATCTGCACGCATTGCGGCTCGTCGAAATGGCCTACGCACTCGGTGCACTTGGACGGCGTGATCTCATAGATGAACTCGCCCATGTAGATGGCGTCGTTCGGACACTCGGGCTCGCACACATCGCAGTTGATGCACTCGTCGGTGATCATCAAGGCCATGTCGGCACCTCGCGCGCGCCAGCCGGCGCCTGGCAACACAATGGAGAAGACGGCACAGGTTTCATAAGGCCCCAATTATCCGGCCGCAGCCATAGTCCCGCAGCAACAGCGGGCATGGCACCATTTGCCGCTATGCTCTGCCCTGCCTGCTGAACCGCCTCCCCCATGAGTGTTTTCCTCCTCAAACGCCTTCTGACCCTGATCGCCACCCTGGTCGCCACTTCGGCCATGGTGTTCCTGGTGTTGGAAATCCTGCCCGGCAATGCCGCGCAGATGCTGATGGGGCCCGACGCCGCACCCGAAGCCGTGCAGGCCCTGGCCGTGCAGCTGGGCCTGGACCAGCCGGCCTGGCAGCGCTACCTTCAATGGATACACGGCCTGCTGGTGCTCGACATGGGCAACAGCTATGCCTACAGCAGCCCGGTGCTGGACCTGGTGCGCGAACGCCTGGCACTGACCGTGCCCCTGGCCTTGATGGCCATGCTCATCACCACCGTGCTGGCCCTGCTGGCGGGCGTCTACGCCGCTTCGCGGCACAACCGCTGGGGCGACATGGGCGTGATGGGGCTGGCCCAGCTGGGCATTGCGATTCCCAATTTCTGGTTCGCCATCCTGCTGATCCTGCTGTTTTCGGTGAAGTTGCAGTGGTTTTCCGCGGGCGGCTTTCCGGGCTGGAGCGAGGACGAAGGCGGAGGCCTGTGGGCCGCGCTCAAGGCGCTGCTGCTGCCGGCGATTTCGCTGGCCGTGGTGCAAGCCGCCATCCTGGCCCGCATCACCCGCTCGGCCGTGCTCGACGTGCTGCGTGAAGATTTCGTGCGCACGGCCCGGGCCAAGGGCCTGACGCAACGCGCCGTGCTCTGGGGCCATGTGCTGCGCAATGCCATGATTCCCGTGGTCACCGTGATGGGCCTGCAGTTCGCCAACCTGCTCGCCGGCACCATCGTGGTGGAGAACGTGTTCTACCTGCCCGGCCTGGGCCGGCTGATTTTCCAGTCCATCGCCAACCGCGACCTGATCGTGGTGCGCAATTGCGTGATGCTGCTGGCCGCCATGGTGGTGGTGGTCAATTTTGTCGTGGACCTGTTGTACGCGGTCATCGATCCGCGCGTGAAAGCCAGCGACATATGAGCGCCGTGCCCCTTGCCCCCGCCCAGAGCCATCCCGGCTTCTGGCGGCGCGCCCTGCGCCAGCGCAACTTTGTGCTGGGCGCCCTGCTGTCGCTGCTGCTGCTGTGCGCGGCCGGCCTGTCCTATCTGTGGACGCCCTGGTCGCCCTACGAAATGGACCTGCCCGCCAAGCTGCAGGCGCCGGGTGCCGCCCACTGGCTGGGCACGGATGCTTTCGGCCGCGACGTGGCTTCGCTGCTGCTGGTGGGAGCGCGCAATTCCATTCTGGTGGGCGTGATCGCCGTGGGCATAGGTCTGGCCATAGGCACGGCCCTGGGACTGCTCGCCGCCGCGCGCCGCGGCTGGGTCGAGGAAGCCATCATGCGGCTGGCCGACTTCACGTTCGCCTTCCCCGCCATCCTGTCGGCCATCATGCTCACCGCCGTGTTCGGCGCGGGCATCGTCAACTCCATCATCGCCATCGGCATCTTCAACATCCCGACCTTCGCGCGCGTGACCAGGGCGTCGGCGAATGCGGTCTGGTCGCGCGAATACATTCTGGCGGCCCGCGCCTGCGGCAAGAACGCCTGGGCCATCACGCGCGAACATGTGCTGCCCAATATCCTCTCGGTGCTGATCGTCCAGGCGACCATACAGTTCGCCGTGGCCATTCTGGCCGAAGCCGCCCTGTCCTACCTGGGGCTGGGCACGCAACCGCCCCAGCCGTCCTGGGGACGCATGCTCAGCGAAGCCCAGACACTCATGTTCCAGGCACCGCTGCTGGCCATCTGGCCCGGCCTGGCGATTGCGCTGGCCGTGCTGGGCCTGAACCTGCTGGGCGACGGCCTGCGCGATCTGCTCGACCCCCGGCTGGCACGCCAGCGCTGAGCCCCCACTCTTTCCACACCACCATGGCATTGCTTGAAGTCTCCGGCCTACAGCTCACGCTGGCCACGCAGCGCGGCCCGGCCCTGGCCGTACGCGACATGGACTTTGCGCTCGAGCGCGGCGGCACGCTGGGCATCATCGGCGAATCGGGCAGCGGCAAGTCGCTCACGGCAATGGCGTTGATGGGCCTGCTGCCCGAGCGCGCCCAGCTCACGGGCAGCATTCGCTTCGACGGCCGCGAGCTGGTCGGCCTGCCCGAACGCGAACTCTGCGCCTTGCGCGGCAATCGCATCGCCATGGTCTTCCAGGAGCCCATGACGGCGCTGAACCCCGTGCACAGCATAGGCCGGCAGGTCGCGGAGCCGCTGCGCCGCCACCGCGGCCTGGACGCCGCCACGGCCCAGCGCCAAGCCGTGGCCCTGCTCGACCGCGTGGGCATTGCCGACGCCGCCCGCCGTGCCAGCGCCTACCCGCACGAATTCTCCGGCGGCCAGCGCCAGCGCATCACCATTGCCATGGCCCTGGCCTGCGGACCCGATCTGCTGATCGCCGACGAGCCGACCACGGCGTTGGACGTGACCGTGCAGCAGCATATTCTCGACCT
>JAMNYN010000120.1 GCA_023622805.1 Pseudomonadota bacterium
AAAGCATTCCATGCACCGCAGGACGACCATGACCATGCAAAAACACCAACGCGGCATCACGCTGATCGAATCCCTGGCCGCCATCGTCATTTCAGCGCTGGGCATTCTTGGCATCCTGGGCGTGCAGATGCGCACATTGACGGACACCCAGACCACCATGCGCCGCGCCCAGGCCATCCGCCTGATCGAGGATCTGGGCGAGCGCATGAAGGTCAGCCCCAACGCGCTGCTGAACATCCAAGACTACAAGTCTGGCTATGCCGAAAAAGGCAGCGACCTGGCCGCGACCAACTGCGCCAGCGCGTCCTGCACTCCGGCGCAGCTGGCCAAGTACGACTTGAAGCAATGGAAAACCACCGTGGAGCAAGTTCTTCCAGGCGGACAAGCCAGCATCTTTCTCGCGCCGGGCGAGACCGCTGACCCCAACCGCCGCCTGCTGGGCATCATGATCGCCTGGCGCGAAAACGAGCGCGACACTTCCGTCGGTTACAAGGACGCCATCGATGCCAGCAAGCTCCCCACCGCCGACGGCAAATTCACGTCGGCAACCGACGAAGCCAACGCCTGCCCCGCCAGCAAAACCTGCCACTTGCAATACATCCCGGTCGCTGCCCGCTGTGCGCCCTACGACAGCGGCGGCGCCAAGGCGTTTTACTGCTCGTAATGAAGGCCGCACCATGCTCTCAAAAATCATAGCATCCACCGCTTACCCGGCAAGCCCTGCATCATGAAAACTCGTCAAGCATTCCTGCGGCAACGCGGCTTTACCCTGCTCGAACTGATGGTCGGCCTGACCATTGGCCTGCTGGTCATCGCAGTCGCCATGGGCGCACTGATAGTCTCGCGCGGCATCTCCGGCACGGTCAGTGACGCCAGCGACATACAGCAACAAGGGGCGTACGTCCTGCGGGTGATAGGCCAGCAGCTGCGCCAGACCGGCTCCCTGTACCTGAACCCCGACCCGAGCGGCATCGCCAGCACGGATGCGCTGAGTGCCGTGGTGTTTGAAATCAAGGCCAAGGAAAATGGCGGGAACAGCTTCGACCAGCAGAGCACCATCGTGGGGGCCGGCAATACCGTGACCACGGCATTTCGGCGCTACAAAGACAACGTCTTCTTTGCCGACAATGCCGCAAGCGGCACCATCGGCACCGATTTTCTGGCGCGCAACTGTGTGGGCGCGCCAGGCAACGCCAGCACCGACGAGCGCGTCGAAAGCATCTTCACTTTCGCCAACGATACCCTCCGCTGCCAAGGCAACAGCGTCGCCACCCCACAGCCTATCGCGCAAAACGTGGCACAGTTCCAGGTCACCTATCTGGTGCAAACCGTCGACGCCACTGGACTCACCACGCTGCAGTACAGCAAGGGAAGCGCCATGCCAGCCTCTGCGCTCGACCCCGCATGGCGCAGCGTGCAGGGCATACAGATTTGCCTGGTGCTTTACGGCAGCGAGGCGATCAGCATGCCCCCCGGGAGCAGCTACACCGACTGCCAGGGCGCAAAGGTGGACATGACCACCCTCGCCGGCCAACGCCAGAACCGCATGCACCTGCTGTTCAACAGTACTTTCCAGTTGCGCAGCCAGGGGCTGCTGCCCAACGCCTCCTGATCGCCGCCCCCGCAGGACACCACGAATCCACCACCATGTCACAGCCTTCACGCCCCGCACCCCTGCGCCACCTTGCCAACGGCGGTCGCCGGCACCTCTTGTCAGCCGTTGCCAGGCGCCTGCAAGGCGTGGTGCTGTTCGTCGTCATCGTCTGCGTCATGCTGTCTATGCTGCTGGCGCTGTGGGCGTCACGCACCTCGCTGTTCAACGAAATGGTCGTGGGCAACGACGCGAGCTACCAACGCGCCTTCGAGGCCGCACAGGCGCTGATGCAGGACGCCGAACTCGACATACGCGGCGAAATGGCCGATGGCAGCGCATGCGGCGCGCCCCCATGCCGCGCGTACCAAGCCCAGGCAGCACAGTTTCCGGGCGACACCCAGGAAATCAACCCTCTGATCACCGCGCTGCAAGCCGAGCCCACGCGCTGCAAGGATGGCCTGTGCGCACGGCGCGTGGGACGGCAGGACTTCTGGAACTACGCTACAGCAACGACCCCCATCAAACCTGCCGCCAACACGGACCTGGGGGAGGTGCCGCTCTCCGCCCTCATGGCCGAGGGGGTCGGCGCCCGTTACGGCCAGTACACCGGCGCCGTCCACACCACCGACGCCGGCCCGATCAACCCCATCCTGGCCGAAACCGCGGCGGGACGTGGTGGCTGGTACTGGATA
>JAMNYN010000436.1 GCA_023622805.1 Pseudomonadota bacterium
AAAACACTGAAGAAAGAAGCCGCCTGATTTCAGGCCGCTATCTCTGTGGGGGCTGCAATTGCATGCAGCCGTCACAGAGCTATGCATAATGGAACGATGCCACCGAGCACCGCCGCACCATTGACTCCCAATCCCAAGCCGCCCCGGTCTCCGTGGCGGCTTTGTGCTTTTTGTTCTGTTGTTTTTTGATGGGTCCGCCGAATATGCCACTGCCTCCCGCCCCCAGCCGCCGCGCGGCCAAGCTCCCTCCTGAAGCCTTCAACCAGGTCGCGCAGCGCAAGAATGCGCTCTCGGACGTAGCCTTGGCCGAGCCCGACGAGCCATTGCACGTCGCCCCCGCCCCCGCCCTCAAAATCGCGGCGCCCGCCGCCCCACGCCGCCGCGCCGCGCCGGCACCGGTCGCCGCATCCGCCAGCCAGGCTGCAGCCCCCGCGCCCAGCGCCAAGCCCGTCGCCGCTCCTGCTGCGACGCCGGCCAGCAACTTCGCCCGCGGCAACCGCCCGGCGGCCCCGGCGCCGGTGTCGGCCAAGGTCAGCAGCCCGGCACCCGCGGCCGCCGCGCCGGCCGGCCCCATGCCCGTGCGCCCACGCAAGTCGCGCTCCGGCGTCACCACGCTGTTCGTGCTCGACACCAATGTGCTGCTTCACGACCCGTCCAGCCTGTTCCGCTTTGAAGAACACGACATCTTCCTGCCCATGGTGGTGCTCGAAGAGCTGGATGCCCACAAGAAGGGCATGACCGAAGTCGCGCGCAATGGCCGCCAGGTCAGCCGCAGCCTCGACGCACTGGTCGCGGCCCAAGGCGACGTCAGCCTGGACCAGGGCCTGCGCCTGAACGCTTCGGGCCAGCGCAGCGCCACCGGTCAGCTGTTCTTCCAGACCGGCGCGCTGGAATCCCCCCTGCTGTCCAGCCTGCCGCAAAGCAAGGCCGACAACCAGATCCTGGGCGTGGTGGCAGCGCTGCGCAAGCAGCACAGCGGCCGCGAAGTGGTGCTGGTGTCCAAGGACATCAACATGCGCGTCAAGGCGCGAGCGCTGGGCCTGGCTGCCGAGGATTACCAGAACGACAAGGTCCTGGACGACGGCGATCTGCTGTATTCCGGCCTGATGGCCCTGCCCCTGGACTTCTGGACCAAGGCCGGCAAGGGCATGGAAAGCTGGAACGAAGGCCCTTACACCTGCTACCGGGTCACTGGCGCCATCGTGGGCCAATTCATGATCAACCAGTTCGTCTACTACGAAGCACCGGGCGAACCCAGCCTGTTCCTGCGCGTGGTCGAAATCCGCGACCGCACGGCCGTGCTCAAGACCCTGCGCGACTATGGCCATGCCAAGAACGCGGTCTGGGGCGTGACCACGCGCAACCGTGAGCAGAACTTCGCCATGAACCTGCTGATGGACCCGGAAATCGACTTGGTGACGCTGACCGGCACGGCCGGCACCGGCAAGACGCTGATGGCCTTGGCCGCGGGCCTGACCCAGGTCCTCGACGAGCGCCGCTACACCGAAATCATCATGACCCGCGCCACCGTCAGCGTGGGCGAGGACATCGGCTTCCTGCCCGGCACGGAAGAGGAAAAGATGGGCCCCTGGATGGGCGCGCTGGACGACAACCTGGAATTCCTGGCCAAGGGCGACGGCGGCAATGCCGGCGAATGGGGCCGTGCCGCGACCAATGAGCTGATCCGCAGCCGCATCAAGATCAAGAGCATGAACTTCATGCGCGGCCGTACTTTCCTCAATAAGTACCTGATCCTGGACGAGGCGCAAAACCTCACGCCCAAGCAGATGAAGACCTTGATCACGCGTGCCGGCCCCGGCACCAAGATCATCTGCATGGGCAACCTGGCGCAGATCGACACGCCTTACCTGACCGAAGGCTCGTCGGGCCTGACCTACTCCGTAGACCGCTTCAAGGGCTGGCCGCACAGCGGCCACATCACCCTGGCGCGCGGCGAGCGTTCACGCCTGGCGGACTTCGCCAGCGAGGTACTCTAAGCCATGGCCATCAGCTGGATCACCGCCTTGAAGCTGGTTCCCTGGGGCGACGTGATCGAAGCCACGCCCCAGGTGGTCAAGGCCGCCAAGGGCCTGCGGGGCAAGAAGCCGCCAGCGACCGCCAGCGCGCCCGCCGCCACGCCGCAGGCGGCCAGCCACCTGAACGCGCCGCACAATGCGGGCGAGCAGGCCTTGCAGCTGATCCAGGCCCTGGAAGCGCGCACCCGCCAGCTCGAGCAGGCACAGCAGCTGTCGGCCGAGCTGATCGAACAGCTGGCCGAGCAGAAT